>JBKOYU010000294.1:0-3448 GCA_046725575.1 Actinomycetota bacterium
ATTAGGGACTGGCGCGCCGGCGGGTTCGACGCGCTGGTGCCCAACCCGCGCCAGTGCACCCCGCGCACCCCGGCCGAGGTGCTGGAGCTGGCGGTGGCACTCCGGCGGGAGAACCCCGAGCGCACCGCCGCGGCGATCCAGCGGATCTTACGGACCCAGCTGGGCTGGGCACCGGATGAACGCACCTTGCAGCGCAACTTCGGCCGGCTCGGGCTCACCGGCGCCACCGCCGGCGGGTCGGCCCCGGCGGTGTTCGGCCGGTTCGAAGCCGAGCATCCGAACGACCTGTGGACTGGAGATGTGTTGCACGGCATACGAATTCAACTCCGCAAGACGTATCTGTTCGCGTTCCTGGATGATCATTCCCGGCTGGTGCCCGGCTACCGGTGGGGCCACGTGGAGGACACGGTGCGCCTAGCGGCGGCGCTGCGCCCGGCGCTGGCCTCCCGCGGTGTGCCCAATGCGGTGTATGTCGATAACGGCTCACCCTATGTGGATGCGTGGTTGTTGCGGGCATGCGCGAAACTCGGTGTGCGCCTTGTTCATTCCGCACCGGGTCGGCCGGAAGGCAGGGGGAAGATAGAGAGGTTTTTCCGCACCGTGCGTGAGCAGTTCCTGGTCGAGATCACCGGCGACCCCGACGTCATCGGCCGCCACCACGTGACCGACCTGGCCGAATTGAACCGACTCTTCGCGGCCTGGGTGGAAACCGTCTATCACCGCACGGTGCATTCCGAAACCGGGCAGACCCCGCTGGCCCGCTGGTCAGCCGCCGGCCCAATCCCGCTGCCCGCCCCGCAGGCGCTCACCGAGGCGTTCCTGTGGGAGGAGCACCGCCGCGTGACCAAGACCGCCACCGTTTCGCTGCACGGTAACCGCTATGAGGTCGACCCGGCGCTGGTGGGTCGGAAAGTGGAGTTGGTGTTCGACCCGTTCGATTTGACCCGCATCGAGGTGCGGCTGGCCGGCGCGCCGATGGGGCTGGCCATTCCGCACCACATCGGACGGCATTCGCACCCGAAGGCCAAACCCGAAACCCCCACCACACCGCCGAAACCGTCCGGTATCGACTACGCCAAGCTGATCGAGACCGCGCACGCGGCCGAGCTCGCCCGCGGCGTCAACTACGCCGCCCTCACCGGGGCGACCGATCAGATCGCCGGACAGCTCGACCTGCTCACCGGCCAGGAGGCCCAACCGATGATGCACAACCTGATCTCCTACTTTGGTTTTTCCCGGATGCCATTCGGCCGCGATCTGGCCCCTTCCATGCTGCACCGGCATGCCGCGCACAACGAGGCGGTCGCCCGCATCGGCTGGTGCATCGCCGATCGCCGCATCGGCGTGATCACCGGCGAGGTCGGCGCCGGCAAGACCGTCGCCGTGCGCGCCGCGCTGGCGAGCTTGGATCGCAGCCGCCACACCGTGATCTATCTGCCCGATCCCACCGTCGGCGTCCGGGGGATCCATCACCGCATCGTCGCCTCGCTGGGTGGCCAGCCCCTGACCCATCACGCCACCCTGGCCCCGCAGGCCGCCGACGCGCTGGCCGCCGAACACGCCGAGCGCGGCCGCACCCCCGTCGTGGTCGTCGAGGAGGCACACCTGCTGGGCCATGACCAATTGGAAGCGCTGCGGCTCTTGACATTATCCCGAGCCGGTGATTATCCCGAGCGTCCGTGCTCGGCGAGGTTGTGCTGCTGCTGCACCGGAGGTGCCCGCGAACAACTCGGCATAATCACAGCTCTTCGAGGAACGTGAGCAGCGCGTCGGGAGGGCGGTAGCGGCCGGGTCTGGTGTTCGGCGGTGTCGTGCGGTCGAGGGCGCGCTGTTTGAGCGCGAGGTCGGCATGCAGGTAATGCTGCGTCGACTGGGGTGTTTCATGTCCGAGCCACAGCGCGATGACCGAGGTGTCGACACCGGCGTGCAGCAGCTGCATGGCGGCAGTGTGCCGCAGGGTGTGGGGTGTGATGTTCTTGTTGTGCAACGATTTACAGTGTTGCGCGGCGGTCGCGGCGTGTTTGGTGACAAGCCATTCGACGGCGTCGACGCTGAGTCGGTTGCCCGGCCGCGACGGAAACAACGCAGCACCGGGGTCGCCGTGGTGTTGGCGCAGCCAGACACGTAGGACCGCGACCGTCTGTCGGGTCAGTGGTGTCACGCGCTCCTTGCGGCCCTTGCCGTGCACCCGGACGTGGGCGCCGCGGCCGAGCTCGATGTCGGCGAGGGTGAGCGCGGTGAGTTCGCTTACGCGCAGACCGGTTTGGACGGCGAGTACGAGCAGGGCGTGGTCGCGGCGGCCGTGCCAGCTGGATCGGTCGGGCGCATCCAGCAGGGCGTCGATCTCGTCGCTGGCGAGGTAACTGACGGTCCCGCGCTGGTGACGCTTGGCCGGGATGGCGAGCACCCGCTGGATCTGGCCGGCGTGGTCGGGATGGCGCAGGGCGGCGAACCGGAACAACGATCGGATCGCGGCCAGGCGGGCGTTGCGGGTTCGAATGCTGTTGTGCCGCTGCCGCTCCAGATGAGTCAGGAAATCGGCGACCAGGTCGGCGTCGAGATCGTCGAAGCCGAGCTCGCTCGGTGGTTTCCCGGTTCGTTCGGCGGCGAATCCGAGCAGCAACCGCAGCGTGTCCCGGTAGGCGGCGATGGTGCGGGGGCTGGCCTGCAACTGGTGCAGCAGCCGCTCGGTGAAGAACGCTTCGACAGTGGGGGCGAGCGCACTCATCGCAGCACCTCCCTGGGATGGTCCAAGCAGGCCGCGGCCAGCGCGAGTAGCTCGGGAGCGGCCTGCAGGTACCAATAGGTCGAACTGGGATGGCCGTGACCGAGGTACGCCGACAACAGTGGCAGGCGGGCCTGCACATCGCCGCCGTCGCGGTACCAGCGCAGCAGGGTCGCGACGGCAAACGAATGCCTGAGGTCATTGATCCGCGGCCGAACCGGGGGCGCACCGATCCCGGCGACCCCCACCAGCCTGCGGAAGGTGCTGTTGACGCTGGGATAGACCAGCCGCGTGCCCGTGGTGGAGACGAACACGCTGCCCGGTTTCGGTTCGACCGAGAGCCGGTCCCGCTCGGTAATGTAGTCGCACAGCGCCGCAATCGTGGTGGCGTGCAATGGAATCCGGCGAGACTTGCCGAACTTGGTCTCGCGGACGGTGAGCTGGCCCTCGGTCCGATCGAGATCGGCGTCGTCGAGACGGATCGCTTCGCCGACCCGAATCCCGGTGGCGGCGAGCAGCCCAAACACGGTGCGATACGTCGCGGCGCGCAGCGGGGACCGGATCGTGTCGGTCGCTGCCAGCAGCGCGGCGATCTCGGCGGGTGCGAACAGGTACGGGATGGGCCGGTGGTGCCGGCGCGGCAAGAGCCCGACCGGCGCCACCTCCACGGCCGGGTCGATCGCGTGCAGGTAGCGGGCGAATCCGCGCAGCACGCACAGCCGC
>JBKOYU010000024.1:0-9488 GCA_046725575.1 Actinomycetota bacterium
GGGTCGACCCTGCTGCCGAGCTTGCCGAACGCGGTGTCGGCGTCGATGGCCACCACGCGGTCGTCGTAGCGCAGCTCTGCGAACACGGATCCGACGCAGGCGGACACGGTCGTCTTCCCGACGCCGCCCTTGCCCATCACGCCGACCTTGTAGTGGCCGCGCAGCACCGACTTAACCTTCGCCTCCAACTCGGCCTGCCGGATCTCGTCGGCGGACGGGCCGATGTTGACCAGCCCGAAGGTGGCCTTGTAGAGCGCGAGACGCCAGCCGCGACTCGGAGGGACGCGGCGCGGGGGCATCAATTCGTCGACGCGGATCCGTTCGGCATACGACGCGGGCGGCCGCGGAGGCGCCGGCGCCTCTGCTCCGTGACTCTCGGTTGGCCACGGTTGACTCGTCGGTGCACCCGACGGCGGAGGTGGCGGGGCGCCGTGTCCCGCTGGACCCGTGGGCCGTTGGGCCTGCCAGCCGGGTTCCTGACTCCCCGTGCCGTCGTCGGGGCGGTTCGCGGTCGGTAGCGGCCCTGTGTCGCGGGGCGATCCCGGGGGAGGCCCGTATCGGGACGGCGGCTGACGGAAACTGCCACCCGGTCGGTCCGGATCGAGGAACGGCGGCGGAGGCGCGTCGGGTTGACCACCCCGCGGGCCAGGCTCAGGACCAGGGGCCGGCGGCTTCGCGGCCTCGTCTGGCGGACTCGGGGGGTCTGGCGGGCTCGGGGGTTCTGGCGCGACGAAGTCGACAGGCGGCCGCGAGGGCACAGGAGGCTTGGGCGGAGGGCCCGGTTCGGGCTTCGGTGTCGGCGGCTCGTAGCCGGTTTCCTCGGGCCCCGTCCAGCCGAGTTCTCTCCGCAATGCGTCGTCGCGGTCGGTCACTGCACATCTCCTTAGCTGTCAGACGACGCGTATGTCGGCCCCTCTCAAGTATCAACTACACCGGCTCCGCTCCATCGCATACGGCGAACAGGGTGCGCCGCGACGGTCCAGCAAACTCAACTAACCGGTTGCGGCAGGTGCCGGCGGTGTGCTTTGAGACGCCGCCATGCGACTAACCGGCGAGTGATGGCAGCCTCTGAGCGCCTCATCGAGTAGTTCGGCGACGGGCATGAGCTTCCGCACGGCACAATGCCCAGCTGAGTTTGCTAGAAGTCGCATATCATGCGTAAAACGAGCGGTGCGGTTCAGTTGAGGCATTGCTGCCTGGAGGTCCGGGTTGCCGCGGTACGGCCAGTATTGGTCGAGAAATTGCTGTGCTAGCAGGTGTGGATCCGCTGGTACGCTGTGACGCGGCGGAGGGGTTTGTGTGCTTGAGTCAGCTGGGGAAGCCGACGGGTCGTGGCAAATTGCCGGGCGATCCGCTGTGGCGACGGTTCATGGGGTCAATGGACGGTGAAGGTCATCGATCAGTACAACTTCTTGGCGAACACCAGCTATGTGACGTTGCCGTTGCAGTTCATCCCGCGTTTCGGCGAGGCGATGAAACTGGCCATCGAGATCGCCGCGTTGCAAACCGCCCTCGGCGAGAGCTACTACCAGATGAACCAGCTGCAGTCCGAAGTGGCGCAGAACGCCGCTGAACTGCAGCAGGCCGTCGGCCGATATTCAGGTGTGGCCGACGGTGCCGAATTAACCGGTGCCGCAGTCAATTTCGATCCGCCGCCCACGCCATCGGGCGGCGGTTCACTGCCAGGCGTAGCACCGACCGAACCGTCGCAGCCGAGCGTCACACCAGGCGGAACCGCCGGGCCTTTCGGTGTCTCAGCCGAAATCGACTCTCCGCCGAAGGTTTCCGGCCCAACGATGACGCCAGACGACACGACCCTGCCCGCGCCCCAGCAGATGGTGGCCGGCCTGCCGCCGCCGCCCCAGGTGCCGTCGCTCGGGTCTCTGCTGAGCCCAGCGGGCGGATTCGTCGGCGGCGCCATGCCGGCGGCCGGACAGTTCGCGGCCACGCCGGGCCAGCACCACACCAAGAAAGCCCGGCCCCGCGACGACGAACCGTCAGACGACAAAGACGAGGCCGACGACAAGGATCCGACGAAGGCCGCGTCCGGCGAGGATGAATCCGAGCGCGCGCCGGTGCACGCCGAGCGCGATCCCCATGCCGACCGGCCGCAATCGCCTGTCGCGGCTAGGTTGGATCCGGACAATCCACCCGGGCCGCCGGCCGGGACGCCACCGCAGCATAGTAAGTAGGGGAAGAGGGGGAGCATGTCCGGCGACGATTTGCGCGTTACGACGGGCCGGCTCGGCGAGCTGGCCGTCAAGCAGGGCCGTGCGGCGGTCGGGATCCGATCGGCCACGATGCTGGCGGAAGGTGCCGACGCGGCGGTGAAAACGACGCACGGAAGTGTCGCTTCCGCGTCTGCGGGTGCGCTGTCGGCCGTGCTTGCCGCGCGTAGAAGCGCCGGCCTGAAGATCGCAGCGATCTCGGATGACCTGTGCGACAAGCTTTCCGAAGCGGCGAATCGATACGACCACTCCGACGACGCGATGAGCGGCTTCTTGCGCGCACAGATGCAGGCAGGGCAAACATGACCGCCCCGCATTCGCCGCATGGTGGCCCAACGCATTATGACGACGTCGTGGGTGTCGAGGTCACCATCGACGGCATGCTCGTCATCGCCGACCGGCTGAACCTGATGGATTTCCCAGTCGCGCTGGGCATCCGGCTGAACATCCCACAGGAAGAGTTGCGCAACATGGTGTGGGAGCAGGTGGCACGCGACCTGACCGCACAAGGTGTGCTTGACCTCTTCGGCGAACCCCATCCCGAAGTGGCCGCAATGGTCGACGCCCTCAGCCGGGCCGACCGGACCCTCGAAGGCCGGTGGTGGCGGCGCGATGTCGGTGGCAAGATGGTGCGCTTCGTGTTGTGTCGTAAGGAGGATCGCCATGTCGTTGCCGCGCGGGACGGCGACATGCTGGTTCTTCAGCGCGTCGCCCCGCAGGTCGGTTTGGCGGGCATGGTGACGACGGTGCTCGGCCCTGCCACCGCCGCCGACGTGGAACCGCTCACCGGCGTCGCGAGCAAATTGGCGGAATGCAAGACGGCAAATCAGCTGGGGCAATACGGCGTCGCGCCCGCATCCGCTCGCACGTACGCCGAGATCATCGCGGACCCCGCCAGCTGGGTCGAGATCACTGCGAACGAACGGCATCCCGGCGGCACCTACACCCGGTCAGACGTCGCGGCCGGTGTACTCGACTGCCGGCAAGGCCGCATCGTGTCGATCCCGCGACGGGTGAACGGCGAGCTGTACGGCAGCTTCCTGCCTGGCAGCCAGGAGAACCTGCAGCGCGCGCTCGACGGGCTGATCGAGTTTCTTCCGTCCCGCACCTGGTTCGACAAGACAGACGACGCGTATGCGGATTGAGCTTGGAATGAGGAAGGCACTCGATGGTGGGTGACATTCCGCCGCACGATTCCGACGACGAGCGCGACGGCCTGGCCGCGCTCGATTTCTCCGTTGCCGAAGGCGAGCCGGCCGAGTCGGATCTCGACGCGCTTGGCGGCTACGCCGAGCAGACCGCGGAGGACGAGCTACCGGTGCCGGTGTTCACCGTGACTAATCCGCCGGGAACGGTCACGGTCACGGCGTTCCTGGACGGCCGCGTCAAGCAGGTCGACCTCTCGCCGAAGGTGACCGAGATGACGGAAACGGATCTCGCGGACGAGATCGTCGTTATCGCGCGTCTCGCCACGCAGGACGCCAGGTCGGCCCAGTACGCCTACATGCTCGAAGGCATGCGGCAGCAGGGACATGACGACGTCGCGACCCGCGAGTTCCTCGCTCGAGACCTGGACCTGCCGACACCGAACGAGGCCAAAGCCGCTCGGGCACAGCTGTTTTCGACAAGATATGCAGGTGGTCATGACTGAGCATCTCGCCAGCCTTTTCGGCAGCGCCGTTGGCATGCTGGCCAGTTCCCAATCCCGGTCGTTTGAGCTGTTCACCGAGGTAACCAATTTCGATGAATCCGCCTGCGACGCATGGGTGGGCCGGATCAGGTGCGGGGACACCGACCGCGTGACCCTGTTCCGCGCCTGGTATTCGCGCGCCAATTTCGGCCAGCTCGCCGGGTCCGCCGAGATCTCGATGAACAGCCTCAACGCGAGGATCCCGATCGGCGGGATGTTCGGCGACATCACCTATCCAATCAACTCGCCGCTGGCGATCACGATGGGTTTCGCCGTACACGAGGCCTCCATCGGCAACTACGCGGATGCGATGGAGGCGTTGGAAGACGTGCCGTCCACCGGCGCTGAGCATTTGGTGTCGTGGGTCAAGGCGGTGAGCTACGGCGCCGCCGAACGCTGGACCGACGTGATCGACGAAGTGAGGGGCGCAGGCGGCTGGCCGGACAAATTCCTTGCTGCCGCGGCGGGCGTGGCCCATGGGGTTGCGGCGGCCAACCTCGGATTGTTCACCGAGGCCGAACGCCGCCTGACCGAATCGAATTCGTCGCCGGCGGGGGAGGCATGTGCGCCCGCCATCGCGTGGTATCTGGCGATGACGCGTCGCAGCCAAGGCAACGAAGAGGCCGCCGTCGCGCTGCTGGAGTGGCTGCAGGCCACCCACCCGGAGCCGAAAATCTCTGCCGCGCTGAAGGATCCGACCTACCGGCTGGTGACCACCACGCCGGAGAAGATCGCGTCGCGGAGCGACCCGTGGGATCCGTCCAGCATTGTCGCCGACACGTCGGGCCGGGAGAAGATGCTCGCCGAGGCGCAGGCCGAGCTCGACCGGCAGATCGGACTGACGCGGGTCAAGGAACAGATCGAGGCGTACCGCGCAGCCACGCAGATGGCCAAGATCCGGGCGGCCCGCGGCATGAAGGTCGCCCAAGCGTCGAAGCACATGATCTTCGCCGGCCCGCCCGGCACGGGTAAGACGACGATTGCGCGCGTGGTCGCCAGTATCCTTGCCGGGCTGGGCGTGATCGCAGAACCCAAGCTCGTTGAGTCCTCCCGCAAGGACTTCGTCGCCGAGTATGAGGGTCAGTCGGCGGTGAAGACCAGCCGCACCATCGACCGCGCGGTCGGCGGCGTGCTGTTCATCGACGAGGCGTACACGTTGGTGCAGGAGCGCGACGGCCGCGCGGACCCGTTCGGCACCGAGGCGCTGGACACGCTGCTGGCCCGGATGGAGAACGACCGCGACCGCCTTGTGGTGATCATCGCCGGGTACAGCGCCGACATCGACCGCCTGCTCGAATCCAATGACGGTCTGCGGTCGCGGTTCGCCAACCGCATCGAGTTCGACTCGTACACGCCGGACGAAATCGTCGACATCGCGAAAGTCATTGCCGCCGCTAATGACTCGACACTCGACGAGGAAGCGGCCAAGCGGGTGCTCGACGCGGCTACGCTGCTCAGTGAGCGATCGCTGAACGGCAAGCCGGCCTTGGACATCGCGGGCAACGGTCGCTATGCCCGGCAACTGGTCGAGGCCGGCGAGCAGAGCCGGGACATGCGGCTCTCGCGGTCGCTGGATTTCGACAGCCTGGGCGTCGATCAACTCAGCGAGATCAACGGTGAGGACATGGCCGCCGCGATATCGGCCATCCATGCCCGCCTGAATATCAGCGAGTAACCGATGGCGAGTTTCCGGCTTACCACCAAGGTGCAGGTCAGCGGTTGGCGTTTTCTGCTGCGCCGCGTCGAGCACGCGATCGTGCGGCGCGACACCAGGATGTTCGACGATCCGCTGCAGTTCTACAGCCGCGCGGTGTCTGCAGGCATCATCATCGCGGTTCTGGTCTGCCTCGGCGCAGCTCTGTTGGCGTACTTCAAACCGCTCGGAAAGCGAGGCGGGGACACGCTTCTCGTCGATCGCAGCACCAACCAGCTCTATGTGGTGATGCCCGGCACCGGGCAGCTGCGGCCGGTGTACAACCTCACGTCGGCGCGACTCGTGCTCGGCAATGCGGGCGCCCCGGTGGCGGTGAAGTCCGACGAGCTCAACAAGATGCCCAAGGGCCAGCCGATCGGGATTCCCGGCGCGCCGTACGCCACCCCTGTCGCCAGTATCCCGCAGTCAGTGTGGACGTTGTGCGACACGGTCGCGAAACCCGAAAGCGTCGCGCCAACGGTGGAGACGTCGGTGATCGTGCGGCCGTTGATGGTCGACGGCTCGGTCGGTCCGATGCGCCCAGACCAGGGCGTGCTGGTGTCGTACAAGGGCAACGACTGGCTGGTCACCAACGACGGCAGGCATTCCATCGACCTCGCCGACCGCGCCGTGACGTCGGCGGTGGGACTCCCGGTGACCGCCAAGGCCACTCCCATTTCGGAGGGTTTGTTCAACGCGTTGCCGAACGCGGGGCCCTGGCAGTTACCGGAGGTGCCCGCGGCGGGCGTGCCGAATACCGTTGACCTGCCGCCGAATCTGGTGATAGGGGCGGTGTTCACGGCTGTGACCGAGTCAGGCGAACAGCACTATGTGGTGCTGCCCGACGGGGTGGCAAAGGTCGACGACACGACGGCGGCGGCGCTGCGCGCCACCAACTCCTTCGGGCTGATCTCACCGCCGTCGGTGGAGTCCAGTGTGGTCGCGAAAATTCCTGAACAGGTCTACGCCTCACCGTTGCCGGACCAGCCGCTGGACATTCTGTTGCGCGAGGATGCACCGACGCTGTGCTGGGCATGGCAGCGCGAACCGGGCGACCAGAACCCGAAGACCACCGTGATCAGCGGCAGGCATCTGCCGATCGCGTCGTCGGCGCTCACCACGGGCATCAAGCAGATCGGTAGCAACTCAACGGTTTACATCGACGGCGGCCAGTACGCGCGGCTGCAGTCGCCGGACCCTCGCTACGGCGAAAGCCTGTACTACATCGATCCGCAGGGCGTGCGCTACGGCCTGCCGGACGAGGAGACCGCCAATTCCATCGGGTTGATCGGGCCGAAGACCGCGCCGTGGCAGGTGGTGACGCTGCTAGTGGACGGGCCGGTGTTGAGCAAGCAGGCCGCGCTGCTCGAGCACGACACATTGCCCGCCGACCCCAATCCCCGCAAGATCGAAGGCGCAGGCCCGCAGCCGGCAACATCGGGCGTAGGAGGGGGCTGATGACCACCAAGAAGTTCACGCCAATCATCAAGCGGGGACCGCGTTTAACGCCCGGCGAGATCACCGTCACGCCGCCCGACGACCTCGGCATCGAGATCCCGCCGTCGGGCATCCAGAAGGCGCTGCCATGGGTGATGGGCGGCGGCATGCTCGGCATGATCGGGATCATGATCTTCACCGGCATCAGGCAACTCTCGCCCTACATGCTGATGATGCCGCTCATGATGGTGATGGCCACGGTTGGGTTCATGGCCGGGGGTGGACCCGGCGGCAAGCGCGTGCCCGAAATCAACGCCGACCGCAAGGAGTACCTGCGATATCTGGCCGGATTACGGACGCGTGTGACGTCATCTGCCGCGGCGCAGGTGACGTTTTTCAATTATCACGCACCGCATCCCGACGACCTGCTGTCGATTGTCGGCACCAACCGGCAGTGGGCGCGGCAAATGAACGCCGACTTCTATGCGGCCACTCGCATCGGCATCGGTGCTGAGCCCGCAGTCGACCGGCTGTTGAAGCCCGCGGTCGGCGGTGAGTTGGCGGGCCCGCAGGGCGCACCCCAACCGCACCTGGAACCGGTCAGCCACATGTGGGTGACGAAGTTCCTGCGCACCCACGGCCTGATCCATGACTGCCCGAAACTGGTGCAGCTGCGCACATTTCCCACGATCGCGGTCGGGGGCGACACGGCGCGTGCCACCGGGTTGCTTACGGCGATGATCTGTCACCTGGCGGTGTTCCATCCGCCGGACCTGCTGCAGATCCGGGTGCTCACCGACAATCCGGAGGACCCGAACTGGGCGTGGGTCAAGTGGTTACCGCATGTCCAGCATCAGAGCGACACCGACGCCGCGGGAGCCACCCGGCTGGTGTTCACCCGTCCCGACGGGCTGAGCGATCTGACCGCCCGCGGTCCGCACACCGCCGATTCGGCGCCGAGCGGGCCGTACGTCGTCGTCATCGACCTCACCGGCGGCAGAGCCGGATTCCCCGTCGATGGCAGGGCCGGGGTCACGGTGATCACGCTCGGTAACCACCGCGGCTCGGCGTACCGGATCCGCGTCGACGCCGACGGCAGCGCGGATGACCGGTTGCCCAACCAGACGTTCCGCCTCGTGACGACGGCGGCCGATCGGATGACGCCGGCGCAGGCCGCCCGCGTCGCGCGCAAGCTGGCCGGCTGGTCCATCACCGGCACGATCATCGACAAGAGCGTCCGCGTGCATAAGAAGGTCGCCACCGAGTGGCACCAAATCGTCGGCGCGCAGACCGTGGAAGAGGTGACGCCGGTCAGGTGGCGGATGTTCACCGACACCGACCGGGACCGGCTGCGGATCCCGTTCGGCCACGAGCTCAAGACCGGCGACGTGATGCACCTGGATATCAAGGAGGGCGCCGAGTTCGGCGCGGGCCCGCACGGGATGCTCATCGGCACAACCGGTTCCGGCAAGTCGGAGTTCCTGCGCACACTGATCCTGTCACTGGCCGCGACCCACCACCCGGATCAGGTCAACCTGTTGCTCACCGACTTCAAGGGGGGCTCGACGTTCCTCGGCATGGAGAAGTTGCCGCACACCGCTGCCGTCGTCACCAACATGGAAGAGGAAGCCGAGCTGGTCAGCCGGATGGGTGAGGTGCTCACCGGCGAGCTGGACCGCCGCCAGTCTATCCTGCGCCAGGCGGGTATGCAGGTCGGCGCTGCCGGTGCGCTGTCCGGCGTGGCCGAGTACGAGAAGCACCGCGAACGCGGCGCCGAGTTACCGCCGCTGCCAACACTGTTCGTCGTCGTCGACGAGTTCGCCGAGCTGCTGCAGAACCACCCCGACTTCCTCGGCCTGTTCGACCGCATCTGCCGCGTCGGCCGGTCGCTGCGGGTACACCTGCTGCTGGCCACCCAGTCGCTGAACACCGGCGGCGTGCGGATCGACAAGCTCGAGCCCAACCTGACCTATCGCATTGCGTTGCGCACCACCAGCTCCGCTGAGTCCAAGGCAGTGATCGGAACGCCTGAGGCGCAATACATTACGAACAAGGAGAGCGGCGTGGGGTTCCTCCGTGTCGGCATGGAGGACCCCGTCAAGTTCCACAGCGTCTACACCGGCGTCAACTATGTGCCGACGATCGCGGTCCAGGATAACGGCGAAGTCAAGCCGCGAACCCAGGGCGAGGGCCGGCTGCAGATCCACCAGTTCACGGCAGCCCCCATCTTCGATACGGCGGTGACATTGTGAGCGCCCGAAGGCGAGCGCGAGTGAGGATCGCAGCGAAGCGCCCGAAGACGACCGCGAGTGAGGATCGCAGCGAGGCACGAGCGAGGACCGGAGCGAGCGGGAGACGAGGAAACGGCCGAGGACCGGAGCGAGCGGGAGACGAGGCATGGCTTCCCGAAGGCGAGCGCGAGTGAGGATCGCAGCGAGGT
>JBKOYU010000365.1:0-8176 GCA_046725575.1 Actinomycetota bacterium
GAGTCAACTAGCGCCGAGTGTCGTGTTGCGTCACGCTAGATCTGAAAGAACGTGTCTTAAGCCAACACTCGGCTAGCGCTTCGGCGGCCGCGGGCGCACGAGCACCACCGCCAGTCCAGGCTGTGCACGTAGTTGGAATCCCAATCCTTCTTCATGTCACGGCTTTTGGCCTCGGCCACTGGACGCAGCGGCGGTGTAGGCGCATGGACGACCTCCGCGGTGTCGAGTGTCTGCAGCCGCCATCCGCTGGCCCGGCACGTCGACGGTCGTCGCGTCGAGGCGCGACAGTTTCGTGCCGACGAGTCGCTGCGGATACGCGCTCGTGCTCGAGAGCATGAACAGTGTTCGGCGTTCCGGTCCGCCGAGTGTGCACGCGATCGCGGTCCGGTCGCCGATCTCGATGCGATCCGTCACGGTGCCGCCCTCGACGACCCGGTCGAATTGGTGGGCCAGAGTCATTGACGTCCAAACGCCCCCTTCGGCGTCGAGCGCGATGCCGTCGGGTGGCCCGTCGAGACCGTCGGCGAAGATTCGCCGATCGGACAGCGACCCGTCGGGACGGAATCCCAAACCGGACGGCGCGTGGCCCGCCAACGCCAGCTTGGTCACCTCCCCATGCAGGTTGACGGTGTGCACCGCCTCGCCGAGCATGTCGGAGAACCACAGCAGTCCCTCGAACCATCGCGGTCCCTCGCCGAAGCAGAAACCATTGGCCAGCGGCGTCAGCGTCGCACCTTTACAAATCACGCCATAAGTGTCACGCTCGCTAGGTGCCACTGTCAACTACCTGCGGTGCTTGGCGGCCATGAAGCGCTATCACGGCCATACGCTTCTCTACCTGCACGAGACCATCGACCTGGGATCGGGGCGCAGCGATCGTTTCACCGAAGTGTTCAGCGACGTCTACCACCCAATGATGGAAGAGCTTGGCGCGCGGCTGTTCGCGATCTGGGAGACGACACCATACAACGGGCATTGGCCGCAGATCACGATCATCTGGGAGATCGACGCGTTCGCCGACTATGCGCGCATCGGCCGCGCGCAGGCCCGCGGCAGCCACGTTGAGACCGCCGCGAAATGGGCGGCGTTCCTATCCGAGATCGGTGCAACAGGGGAGGGACGGATCATGTACGCCGGTGCGAGCAACAAGGCGCTCGCCCAGCTCAAGGAGTCGAACTTCACCGCGGGGCTGGTGATCCAGGAGATCATGCAGACCAAGCCGGGCCGCCAGGACGACTACATCCGCGAACTCGAGCGGCTGTACGTCCCCTGGTCGGAGCGGACCGGCAAGCGGTGGCTCGGCTCGTTCATCACCACGTTCCGCTTCAACGAGGTCATCCACTACTGGGCGTTGGACGGCGACTGGGACTGCTTCGCCAACCACTACCCGTCGTGGAAAGACAGTCCGCCGGCCGAAATCGTCACCTGGATGAGCGTCGCACCCGCCCTGCGAGATGGCTGGGAGGACTCGATCTTGCAAGCCCTGCCCCCGTCACCACTGCAATGAACACGCTGGTGCTCCAAGACTTTTCGTACGACCCGTTCGACCCGGCGGTGATGGCCGATCCGCTGCCGTACTACGGGGTGCTGCGCGACGAACACCCGGTCTACTTCATCGACAAATGGGATACGTACGCCCTGTCGCGATTCTCCGATATCTGGCAAGTGCTGGAGATCAACGCCGGTACCTTCGTGGCGTCGGAGGGAACACTGCCCGCCGCAACGGTTTTGGGTCGGCGCAACGACGGGCCGGTTCCTGATCTGCCACTACACCCGATGCCGTTTCACGCGAACTTCGACGCGCCGATCTACGACGGCGTGCGGCGCTGCACCGCGCGGCCATTCCGGCCGAAGTCCGTGTCACAGCTTGCCGATCGCATCTGCCGACCTGACGCAGGAGTACGGCGGCATCGTCGCCGCGTCGGTGGTGCGGAAATGGGTTTTCAAATGATCACGCTCGCCTCGGAATCTCAGGCACTACGGCGTGGCGCCGCTGACCACCTCAATGAAGCGACAGGGCGGCCGGCACTATGAAGGCGGATCGGATCGCGCTGGTGACCGGCGCCGCCCGCGGCCAAGGCGCGGCGATCGTCAAGCGGCTGCACAAGGACGGATTCCGCATCGCGGCATGCGACCTGTTGGCCGACGACCTCAAGGCGACGGTGGAAGCGCTTGGCGACGACACCGTCACCGCAATACCTCTCGACGTGACGGCGGCCGACCAATGGGACGCCGCGGTCGCGACGACGGTCGAGCGGTTCGGCGCCTTGACCACCCTGGTCAACAATGCCGGTGTGCTGCACCGCGCTTCACTTGCCGACGAAACACCTGCGGGCTTCGAGGGCAGCTGGCGCGTCAACTGCCTCGGCCCGTTTCTCGGCATCCGCGCTGTGCTACCACACCTGCGCGAAGCCGAGGGCGCGGCCATCGTGAACACCTGCAGTACCGGCGCCATCCGGCCGTTTCCGAACCACGCCGCGTACGGCTCGTCGAAATGGGCGCCTCGGGGTCTAACCCAGGTCGCCGCAGCGGAATTGGCGGCATCCGGCGTCCGCGTCAACGCGGTGTTTCCCGGGCCGGTCGAGACGACGATGCTCGATGAGACGACACAGACGCGTCTGGCGGAGCGATCCGTGCTCGGCCGGCTGGGCAAGCCAATGGAGATCGCCGATGCCGTGGCGTTCCTGGTGTCAGAACAGGCATCCTTCATCACCGGGTCCGAACTCGTCGTCGACGGAGGCCAATGCCTGCAAATCGGATGACCGGCGAGGGATTGTCAGTTGGAATCATCGGCGCCGGCCCAGGCGGGCTGGCGCTGGGCATCTTCCTGAGAAAGGCCGGTTTCAGTGACTTCACCATCTTCGACCGCGAGGACGGCGTCGGCGGAACGTGGCGGATCAACACCTACCCAGGCCTGGCCTGCGACGTGAAGTCGCACCTATATTCGTACTCGTTCGACCTGAACGCGTACTGGTCGCGAATGTGGTCGGCGCAGCCGGAGATCCTGGACTACTTCGAGCAGTGTGCGCGCACGCCGCTGTAGTAGGTGACGTTGGTGCATCGACGACAAGTACCGCGTGGGTGAGGTCAACTGCGGCTGGGCGGTGTTGCGGGAGGCGCTCAACGCCGAGCACGGCACCGTCGAGCGCGAGGCGCACGGCCTGCAGAAGCTCGCGGTCATGACCGAACACCTGCTGCTGTTGGCCGAGGCGGTCGACAGGATCGCAGCGGTCGCGCCGCTCGATGACGACGCTGTGAAATACCGTCTGGGTCGCAGCATTGCGAAGATGGAGGCGGCGATGAGCACTCCGGAGATGTTCGGGCGGGTCGCGATCGCACAAACCATGCGCGACGTCTCACCGGATCTGATGGACATCTTGGGCACCGCATCGGCGCTGCCGATCGGCGTCGAGGGCTCGGCCGATGACCGGGGGAGCGGAGTACATCTTCCGGTTGGCGTCGCCCACAGGTATCTACGGCGGCACCCTCGACGTGTTCCGCAGCGTGATCGCCCAGCATGCACTCGGACTCGGGCGTTTGAACTACTCCCCGCCGGCGTCGAGACTGTAATCATGCAGGAAAAGTCCGAGTAACGGCCTGCTGGAATACAGTTTCGGCGCTAGTTACACGACACTAGAGGCGGGCGATCACCTCGGAGACGAGTAGCTCGAGCGTTTCGTCGGAACCCCGGTCGTGGGTGAACAGCACGATCTGGCCGAAACCGAGCTCTTGCAGCTCATGCAGGCGGTCAACGATCGCTGATGGAGTGCCGATCAGTCCACCCTCGTGCAGCCCGAAAGCCGGTACCCCGAACCGTTTCTCGGCGAGAGTGCGAATCGCTGGCAGCGACGCGTCGTTAGGGGCCAGCGCCATCACCGCCTCGTCCGACAGCGTGATCGTGTCTGGGTCTCGCCCGATGTCCTCGCAGATCGAGCGCAGCACCTCCGTCTTGCGCTGTAGTTCACCCAGCGCGTACGTCGGCACGTTCCATACGTCGGCATAGCGCGCGACCAATGGCAGCGTGTACTTCTCACCCATCCCGCCAACGATGACTGGTGGTCGGGGCTGCTGGGCCGGTCCCGGCTTGATGGGCATGTCGCGGACGGTGTAGTGCTCACCGGTGAAGTCGATTCGTTCGTCGGCGAACGCTTGGCGCAGAATCTCCAACGTCTCGCCGAGGCGGGCGGATCGCTCGGCGAACGTTCCCCAGTCCAGGCCGACGCGCGTGTGCTCGTCTTCGATGGAGCCGCTTCCGATGCCGAGCTGCAGCCGACCTCCCGAAATCTGGTCAAGCGTGGTGGCCATCTTGGCCAGCACGGCGGGATGGCGAAATTGATTGCACAGCACCATATGTCCGATCTGGATGCGCTCGGTGTTGCTGAGCAACGCGGTAGCCAGTGTCCAGGCCTCCAAAGACGGGTAATCGGGCACCCCGGGTCCGTACAGGTGGTCGTAGAGCCAGAGCGAGTCGATCCTGAGATCGTCGCATCGCCGCGCGCGATGCAGGAGTTCGGCATAGGTGAAGCCCATCTGAGGCAGATAGACGCCGATTTCGGGCTTGGTCATGACCTCAGTTCCAATCTGCCGTGGGTGATGGTGGGCACGCCCCCGCTAATCGCCTCGAACGCAATCGAATTCTGGTCGATGCCATAGGCATTCACTGTCAGCTCCGCATTCAGCGGTGTCGGCGATGCGAACCGCACCGCCACGCGCGCAACCCGGCCGGGATCGTCGACGCCGAGCGGGCCGAGAAGCTGGTGTGTGCAGATGGCCATCGTGCACAGGCCGTGGGCGAACACGAAGTCGAATCCCGCCGCCCGCGCGACCGCGATGTCGAAATGGTGCGCCGCCCAGTCGCCGGACACCTCGGCGTAGCGATGAGCAAGCCGATCGTCGAGGTATTGGGTCGTCGAACCGAGGGGGTTCGACCGTGCATGGTCGGGGAAGCGATGCTCGGCGGGCATCGATCCCAGATCGCCAACTCCGGTCACGCCGAGTAGCACCATCGTCCACCACTGCTCGACGGCGATGCGCCCTTCGGCATCGAACTGTTCGAGGTGGACCACGAGGTGGGTGCCCGCCCGGGAGGTCCGCACCGCCGAGATCTGCGACCAGGTATCCAGCGGCTCATCGACGACCAGTGGTCGGTGCAGCACCATGTCGTGCTCTCCGTGCACGCCACCCACGGGCGCGCTCCCATGCGGCCGCCGGTAGATCGGCCCTGGCCGCCTCCTGCGCCTCGAAGACGAGCATCACCGGATACACCGCAGGTACGGCCAGGCCATGCAGCACCGCGGGGGTCTGATCGCCGGTGGCCGCCGCGTAGGCCGCGATGTGGTCGGGCGCGAGGCGATCGGGGAATGGGCCGCGCCTGACGGGTGTCACCGCCAACTCGCCCATGCCCCTGACCTCTTCTGATGCGTGAACTCTGTACTTTTCGTGGTTCGCATGGTAACGACATTCTCAGAAATTGAGAAGCTTGTTTCGGAAGCGGAGCGCTTTGATGAAGTTCACGTTCACTCATCCGATGCACAGCCATCCGTACAACCCGGAGCTGGCGACCGGGTCGGGTATCGCGACGGTTGCGGCGGCGGCAGAAGGGGCCGGGTTTCACGGTTTCGGTTTCACCGATCACCCGGCGCCGACGCAACGATGGCTGGAGTCGGGCGGGCATGACGCGCTCGACCCGTTCGTGGCCATGGGATTCGCCGCGGCGAGAACGACAACGATCCGACTGATCCCGAACATCGTGGTGCTGCCGTATCGAAACCCGTTCGTGGTGGCCAAGTCCGGCGCGACGCTCGATCTGCTTTCGGACGGGCGGTTCACTCTTGGTGTCGGCGTTGGCTACCTGAAGCGAGAGTTCGCCGCGCTGGGCGTGGACTTCGACGAACGGGGTCAGCTGTTCGACGAGGCCCTGGAAGTGATTCGCGGGATCTGGACCACCGACGACTTTTCCTATGAGGGGCGGCATTTCACGGCAAGCGGCATCACGGCCCATCCGCGTCCGGTGAGCTGTCCTCATCCACCGATCTGGATCGGCGGCAACACGGCTGCCGCGCGCCGTCGAGTGACCACGCACGGTGATGGCTGGTGCCCGTTCCCGGCGCCCGCGCTGCTGGCCCAGACGGCACGCACCGCGGAGATGGACTCCGAGACTCTCGGTGATGGCATAGACGATCTCCGGCGGCGTCTCGAGGCAGCCGGTCGGGATCCATCCACCGTCGACATCAGCTTCACCAATTCCGGGGGCGGCAGCCCAGGAGCCGACGCGTTCAACGCCGACGCCTATCTCAGCGGCGTGGAAAAGCTTGCAGCGCTGGGGGTTACCTGGTTGCAGGTGGGGCTACCCGGTGACAGTCTGGCGCACCTGCTGGAGACGATCGAACGCTTCGGCAAGTCGGTCATTCAGGCGCACTGAGCGCGGGCCCGATCGAGCGGCGGAGATAGGCGCGAAGTTCAGTGCTTGACCGCGGTGCTTTGGGTGGCGCGATCACCATCGACTGGATTATCCGCAGCAGGAACTCTACGAGTTCGTCGAGCGTGTGCGCGTCGTAACCCAAAGTCGCCCAGTCGATGTGCGTGTGTTCAAGGATGGCACGGCAGCGGGCAATCTCGTCTGGTAGCAACATCCGGCGGCTGAACTGATTCGTTCGGTGATTGGCGAGCAGCCGATGATGACACCGCGCGCCGCGAGGGTGGCCGCGCGAGTGGGCAGGAAGCGGCCGATGTGCAGTCCGTTCGGAATCGTCGACATCAAGCTGGTGACCAGAGCCATGGGAATCGAGCCCGTCGAGGCCCACGAACTCTCCATGGCAGAGCTTCCGCCCTTGGCCACTTGACTTCTCACACCGCCGCGTTGGCGGTCAGGTCGAGCGCGATATCGACGAGCATGTCCTCCTGGCCGCCGACCATGCCGCGACGGCCAGCTTCCTCGAGCAACGTCCGCGCGTCGATGTCGTATCGCGCGGCAGCCACTTCGGCGTGCCGCAGAAAACTGGAGTACACCCCGGCATAGCCCAGCGTCAGGGTCTCGCGGTCGACGCGCACAGGTCGGTCCTGCAACGGGCGGACGATGTCGTCGGCGGCATCTTCGAGCGCGTGCAGGTCGCAGCCATGGTTCCAGCCGAGCTTGGTGGCCGCAGCTATGAACACCTCGAGTGGCGCGTTGCCCGCCCCCGCGCCCATGCCGGTCAGCGACGCGTCCACGCGGTTGGCGCCGTGTTCGACCGCGGCGATCGAGTTGGCTACGCCCAGCGACAGATTGTGATGGGCATGAATGCCGATTTCCGTTGCGGGGGAGAGGGTCTGACGTAGGGCGTCGACGCGGTCGGCCACGTCGCGCATGGTCATGGCGCCGCCGGAATCTACGACGTAGACGCAGGTGGCGCCGTAGCCTTCCATGAGCTTCGCCTGCTCGGCCAGCGCGGACGGCATGGTCATGTGGCTCATCATCAGGAAGCCGACGGTGTCCATTCTGAGTTCGCGGGCGGCGGCGATGTGTTGGGCGGAGATGTCCGCCTCGGTGCAGTGCGTGGCGACCCGCACGACGGTGGCACCCGCGCGATGCGCGTCCTTGAGGTTGTGCACGCTGCCGATTCCGGGCAGCAGCAGGGTCGCGACCTTGGCCCGCTGCACCACGCCGGCGACGGCTTCGATCCACTCCAGATCGGTGTGAGCGCCAAAGCCATAGATACAGCTGGAACCGGCGAGTCCGTCACCGTGGGCGACCTCGATGGAATCCACCCGCGTCGTCGAGCGCCTTGGCGATCGTTACTGCCTGGTCGATGCTGTACTGGTGGCGTACGGCGTGCATGCCGTCACGCAGAGTGACGTCGCTGATGTAGATCATGTTGCAGCTCCAGCGGTTTCGGTGGAATAGAGCGCGATGCGTTCGGCGGTCGCCTTGGCCGCCGACGTCATGATGTCGAGGTTGCCCGCGTATGCGGGCAGATAGTGCGCGGCACCGGTGACTTCGAGTAGAACTGTCACCCGCGTGCCGGTGAACTTGCCGGTTTCCGGGACGTACAGCGGGCGCTCGGCGCTGAACGTTTCGAACTGGACGCGTTGCTTGAGGCGGTAGCCGGGCACATAGGTGTTGACCTTCTCGACCACGGCGAGCACATCATTCTCGATCGCGTCGTGATCGGCATCCCCGTCGACGAGGCAATAGACG
>JBKOYU010000022.1:0-6479 GCA_046725575.1 Actinomycetota bacterium
GGCTTCATCCGGATCCACGCACAGATCTCCTCACCGTACTTCTCGTCGGGGACGCCGATCACCTGAGCATCCTCGATGTCCGGGTGGGCGTAGAGGAACTCCTCGACCTCGCGGGGATAAACGTTCTCCCCGCCGCGGATCACCATGTCCTTGATGCGGCCAACGATGTTGCAGTACCCGTCTTCTCGCATCACCGCGAGGTCGCCGGTGTGCATCCAGCCGTCCGCGTCGATCGCCTCGCGCGTCTTGTCGTTGTCGTTCCAGTAACCCAGCATCAACGAGTAGCCACGGGTGCAGAACTCACCCGGCTGTCCCCGCTCGACGACGTCGCCCGTCTCGGGGTCGACGATCTTGATGTCCACATGGGGGTGCGCGCGTCCGACCGTAGCGGTGCGGCGTTCCAGGTCGTCATCGACGTGTGTCTGGCAGGAGACGGGCGACGTTTCCGTCATTCCGTACGCGATCGCTACCTCGGTCATGTTCATTTCGTTGACGCAGCGCTTCATGACTTCGACAGGGCAGACTGAGCCCGCCATGATGCCGGTGCGCAGCGACGACAAGTCGCGGTTCGCGAAATCGGAGTGGCCGAGCATCGCGATGAACATCGTCGGCACACCGTAGACGCCGGTGCACCGCTCCTGCTCGATCGCGGCGAGCGTCAACCCCGGATCGAAGCCCGGCGCGGGGATCACCATCGTCGCGCCGTGGGTGGTGCACCCCAGGTTGCCCATCACCATGCCGAAGCAGTGGTAGAACGGCACCGGGATGCAGAGCCGATCCTGCGGTCCGAGGTTGATGAGCTCGGTCGTGAAGAACCCGTTGTTGAGAATGTTGCGGTGTGACAATGTCGCACCCTTCGGGAAACCCGTTGTGCCCGACGTGTATTGGATGTTGATGGGCTCGTCGTTGTCCAGCGACGCCATGCGGGTCCGCAGCTCGCCCGCGGTCAGGCGGTCGGCGCAGCGTCGCAGGCCCTCCCAGTCGTCGGTACCCAGGAAGACGACGTCCCTCAGGACGTGGGTCTCGGGGCGCACCTCGTCGACCATGGCCACGTAGTCCGAGGTCTTGAACGCCGTCGCGGAAATCTGCGTGCGCACGCCGGACTGATTCAGCACATAGGCCAGTTCGTGCGTGCGGTAGGCGGGATTGATGTTGACCAGGATGGCGCCGATCTTGGCGGTGGCGTACTGGACCATCGTCCACTCGGCACAGTTCGGGGCCCAGATACCAACGCGCTCACCGGGTTCGACCCCAAGCGACATGAGCCCCCGCGCGACGAGGTCGATCTCGGCGTTGAGCTCGCCGTACGTCCATCGTCGGTCCGATGCGACGTCGACAAGCGCCTCCGCATCCGGGTTGCGGCGAACAGTTTCCTCGAAGTTCTCTCCGATGGTCTGCTCGAGTATCGGGGTGTCGGTCGGACCCGCATCATATGACTTCACCGGTCCACCAGATCCTCGTAGCGGTGTTCGGTCTCGATGGGCGTGCCGGCGGCGTGCGCGGTCTCCTCGCGGCGGCGAAGCTCGACCCGACGGATCTTGCCCGAGATCGTCTTGGGCAATTCACAGAACTCGACGCGGCGCACTTTCAGATACGGCGCCAGGTGGTCGCGTGCGTATTCCATTATCTGCCGAGCGGTTTCGGCGTTCGGCTCCCAGCCCTCGGCCAGCGAGACATACGCCTTCGGTACGCAGAGCCGTGTCTCGTCGGGCTGCGGCACAACAGCCGCCTCTACGACGGCGGAATGCTCGATCAACACGCTCTCCAATTCAAAGGGTGACACCTTGTAGTCCGACGATTTGAAGACGTCGTCGGTTCGACCGATGTATGTGATGTAGCCCTCAGCGTCGCGCTGCGCGACATCGCCGGTGTGGTAATAGCCGCCCGCCATCACAGTGGCGTTGCGCTGGGGGTCGTCGAGGTAACCCGTCATCAGGTTGACCGGATTGCGTTGCAGGTCAAGACAGATCTCGCCCTCGTCGGCCAACTCACCGGTTACCGGGTCGACCAGCACGACCGGCACGCCAGGCATCGGCCGACCCATCGAGCCGGGCTTCACCGGCTGGCCGGGTGTGTTGCCGACCAGCAGCGTGGTCTCGGTCTGGCCGAACCCGTCTCGGATCGTCAACCCCCACGCGCGTTCGACTTGGGCGATCACGTCGGGATTGAGCGGCTCGCCCGCGCCGAGGATCTCGCGCAGCCCTTCGGGTTTCGGGCCGAGGTCGGATTGGATCAGCATCCGCCACACCGTGGGTGGCGCGCAGAACGTGTTGACACCTGCACGGCGAAGCTGATTCAGCAGCGCGGCGGCGTCGAAGCGGCTGTAGTTGTAGACGAAGATCGTCGCTTCGGCGATCCACGGGGCGAAGAAGCAACTCCAGGCATGCTTGGCCCACCCCGGCGAGCTGATCGCCAAGTGCACATCGCCGGGGCGCACACCGATCCACGCCATCGTCGACAGGTGTCCGACCGAATAGCTGACCTGCGAGTGCTCCACCAGTTTCGGCTTGCTCGTCGTGCCCGAGGTGAAGTAGATCAGCATCGGGTCGCCGACGGTGGTGCACGCCGTGAACGGTCCCGCCGAGGGGACTGCATATGCCTTCGAGTAGCTGTGCCATCCGTCGACGGCGTGGCCGACCACAATGCGCGTGTAGTCGCCCTCCACGTCGTCGAACTTGGCCGTGTCCTCGTCGTTGGCGATGACGAATTTGGCGCCGCCACGGGTGATGCGGTCGGTCAGGTCGGCGGGACCCAGCGCGCCGGTCGTCGGCATGATGATGGCGCCGAGTTTGGCGACCGCGAGCATCGACTCCCACAGCTCGACCTGGTTGCCGAGCATCAGGATGACCCGGTCACCCTTGCCGACGCCGAGCCGGCTCAGCCACGTCGCGACCCGGTCGGAGGCATCGGCCATCTCCGCGAAGCTGATCTTGTGCTCCTCGCCGTCCTCCTCGACGATCCACAACGCCGTGCGGTCGTTGCGCTGCTCGATGTCGCCGGCCGAGCGGCTCCGGCGGGCGATGACGTCGAACCAGTCGGTGGCCCAGTTGAAAGCACCGGTGACCTGCGGCCATGCAAACGCTTCGACGGCCTTGTCGTAGTCGCCGATCACGTCGACAAGCTGATCGCGTGCGGCGCGATACAGATCGGTGTTGCTCGTCATGGCGGATAGGATCTACGTCACAGTAGTCCCCCGCTACCCCCGAAAGAGGGTGTTCAGCATGGTTGCCGGCTCGCCGCTGCTGCGTCCGCGTGATGCGGATGCGCTGCGGGCCGAGCTGAGGCGCGTCGCCGAGGAGTCGGGCATGCCGCTCACCTTCGGTGGCGAGGTGCACGACGACACCCTGTTGCTCACGGAGTTCTTCGGCGCTCGCACCAGCGGCATGCGCGGACTCGCGGTGCTGCCGAGCGCGGGCCTCGGCGGTGCCACGGTTGTGGCGCGGCGTCCGATGTCCGTCGCCGACTACCGCAGGGCCTCCTCGATCACGCACGACTACGACGGGCCGGTGCTGCAGGAGGGGATCAAGTCGATCCTGGCCGTGCCGGTCGTAGTGGAGGGCCGATCGCGGGCGGTGCTCTACGGCGCCTACCGTGCCGCGGCGCCGATCGGGGACCGCACGGCCGACCTGATGATCGCGTCGGCCCGACGACTCAGCCGCGAGCTCAGCATTCGCGACGAGGTCGACCGGCGGCTGCGGCTGCGCGACGCGCACCTCGCCGGCCTTGGCGGGGGTGGGGCCACCGAGGAAATCCGTGAAGTCCATGCACAGCTGCGCCGTCTCGCCGCGGACCCGTCGGCGCCGCCGGCGTTGCGGGCCCAGCTGCGGGTGCTCGCCGAACGGCTGGCGCGGGGCAGGTCGGACGGCGCCGCTGCCGCACTGTCGGCGCGCGAGCTCGACGTCCTCGCTCAGGTCGCGCTCGGCTGCACGAATGCCGAAGCGGCGAAACGTCTTTCGCTGAAGCCGGAGACGGTGAAGAGTTATTTGCGCAGCGCGACGGCCAAGCTCGGCGCACATACCCGTCACGAGGCGGTGGCCAAGGCGCGCCGGGCGCGGCTGCTTCCGTGACGGGCCTAGGACTGGTTGCGCTTGCCCAAGGACAGTCCACGGACGACTGCGAGAAGCACGCGGTTGAGACCGAGCGAGCTATGTGGGGTGCTCTGCTCGACCGGAACAAACACATCCATGCTTATATGGCAGTGAGTCCCCATGCCCCCAAATCCGATGACAATGGGTAGCGGCCAATCGCCCCGTGATCACATCACCGCGGTGGTGGCTGCCCATGGTGCCCTGGCCAACGCGGTCGCGGAAGCGTCGCGACTGATGAGCGCGAACGCGCACGGCAAGTACGCCGCACACCTCGACGATCATCGCGCCGAGCTCAACGTGGCGATCGGCGAATTGGCTTTGTGGCTGGATAGTTTCGGCGACTGGGCCCCGGTTGATGTGGGCGACGGGATCCGTCCGCCGGCGACTGGCCCGTTGCGGGTCGACACGTCATTCGAAGCGGAGTTGCGGACGGCGCGCGAGACGCTCAAAGCGCGGCGCAAAGACGTACTGGGTGAGTTGGCCAAGGCTCGCACGGCCCTGAATCGCGCCGGGCTGCCAGCCGAGGAGATCACCGCCTACCGCCGGGTGATTCGGCTGTGGGCCGGCGAAGCTATTGATGTGGTGGCCGCTGTCCATCGGTTGACGCTGGCCGATCGCTACATCCGCCGGCTGGGACGGCTGAACGGGGACGAGGCGCTGCATCGCGACGGAGCAGACTTGCTGCGCCGATGGATGCACGACTTGGAAGAGGTTGACCGCGAAGGCGAGTTGGCGCTGGCCGAAACCTGCGGATATGGAGACCTTGTCGAGCGTTACCGGGCAGAGGCGGTGTGATCAGAATGGTGCCCATGGCCCAAATCAATCCGTTTCGCATCGCAATTCCCGACGCCGACCTCGTCGACTTGAAGGAGAGGCTGGCCCGCACCCGATGGCCGGAGGCCGAAACCGTTGACGACTGGACCCAGGGCATCCCGCTCAGTTACACCCGCGAGCTGGCCGACTATTGGGCCAACGAATACGACTGGCGCGCACGCGAAGCCGCACTGAACAGGTTCGATCAGTTCACCACCGAAATCGACGGCCTCGACATTCATTTCATCCACCAGCGATCGCCTGTCGACGACGCGTTTCCGCTGCTGATCACGCACGGCTGGCCCGGATCAATCGTCGAGTTCCACAAGGTGATCGAGCCGCTGACCGCCGCGGGGTATGACGTGGTGTGCCCGTCGCTGCCGGGATACGGCTTCTCCGGTAAGCCGACGGGCACCGGCTGGGGTGTCGGCAAGATCGCCGAGGCGTGGGAGACGCTGATGGGCCGCCTTGGCTACGAGCGTTACGGAGCGCAGGGTGGCGACTGGGGCGCCGCGGTCACCACCCAGATCGGCCGCAACGGCGGCCGCTGCGCGGCGATCCACCTCAACATGCCGCTCGCCATGCCACCCGGACCCCTGGAAAACCCGACCGACGAGGAGCAGCAGGCGCTGGCCCGCGTCGGGTACTACCGCAAGTGGGACAACGGCTACTCCAAACAGCAGTCGACCCGCCCGCAGACCATCGGCTACGGGTTGGTCGACTCGCCGGTCGGGCAGCTGGCGTGGATCGTAGAGAAGTTCTGGTCGTGGATGGACTGCGACGGTCATCCGGAGAACGTCCTGACCCGTGACGAGCTTCTCGACAACGTGACGCTGTACTGGGTGACCGCGTCGGCGGCGTCGTCCGCGCGGCTGTACTGGGAGAGCTTCCGCGTCTTCGGCGGCGGCGAACCCGAACGCGTCGAGCTGCCCACCGGCGTCGCCGCGTTCCCGCAGGAGATCCTCCGCGCGCCGCGCAGCTGGTGCGAGGCCGGCTACAACATCACCCATTGGACGACGATGCCGCGCGGCGGGCACTTCGCGGCGTTCGAGCAGCCCGAGCTGTTCGTCGACGATGTGAGCGCGTTCTTCGCTACCGTGCGCTAAATGGGGCGGACGATCGAGGCCGACTACCTCGTGGTCGGCGCAGGCGCGATGGGGATGGCGTTCACCGACACGCTGGTCAGCGAGACCGACGCGACCGTGGTCATGGTCGACCGCAACGACCAACCCGGAGGCCACTGGACGACGGCCTATCCGTTCGTGCGGCTGCAGAGGCGTCGGCCTACTACGGCGTGAATTCGCGAGATCTCGGCAGCGGCACCATAGACCACGACGGTCTTTGTGTTCAGCGGCGACCACATCTCACTGCAGGCGGTTCGCACCTGCCAACCCGCGTCAGCGCCGCCGTCATCGCCCACGTCGAAGCGACATATCCCGACGACGACACCAAGAATGCGTTCTGCAACCCGGTGCCCTATCCGCACGAGCCGACTGACTGGCTGCGAATGATGCTGACGTTCAACCGAAATCAACTGCAGTCGTTTTCCGACCCCGACATGATGGCGTGGGTCGACGC
>JBKOYU010001022.1:0-2234 GCA_046725575.1 Actinomycetota bacterium
ATCCCGGGGTGCGAGATGAAGATCGTCGACGCCGACGGCGCGACCGTACCGACGGGCGAGCCGGGCGAGATCCTGGCCCGCGGCTACCAGGTGATGATCGGGTACTTCGACAACCCGGAGGCGACCGCCGAAGCGATCGACGCCGACGGATGGCTGCACACCGGCGACGTCGGAAAGCTTGACACCGCAGGAAATCTCAGCATCACCGACCGGCTCAAGGACATGTACATCTGCGGCGGGTTCAATGTGTATCCCGCCGAGGTGGAGCAGGTGCTGGCGCGGCTCGATGGTGTCGCCGAGTCCGCGGTCATCGGCGTGCCCGACGAACGACTCGGCGAGGTCGGCAAGGCGTTCATCGTGACCTTGCCCGGCGCGACGCTCGACGAGGCCACCGTAATCGCTTATACCCGTGAACATTTGGCGAACTTCAAGACACCACGCTCGGTGGAGTTCCTCGACGTGCTGCCACGCAACCCGGGCGGGAAGGTGGTCAAACCACTGTTAAGAGAAAGAGCTTGATGGACCTGAACTTTGACGACGCGGCCCTGGCATTCCAGGCCGAGGTGCGCGACTTCCTTGCGACGCACAAAGACTCGTTCCCGACGAAGTCGTACGACACCGCCGAGGGCTTCGAACAGCATCGACGCTGGGACAAGGTGCTTTACGACGCCGGTCTGTCGGTGATCACCTGGCCCGAGAGGTACGGCGGTCGTGACGCCACCCTGTTGCAGTGGGTCGTGTACGAAGAGGAGTACTTCCGCGCCGGCGCGCCGGGACGAGCCAGCGCCAACGGCACGTCGATGCTTGCGCCGACGCTGTTCGCCCATGGCACCGAGGAGCAGCTCGATCGTGTGCTGCCCAAGATGGCCAGCGGCGAAGAGATCTGGGCGCAGGCGTGGTCGGAGCCGGAGTCGGGCAGTGACCTGGCGTCGCTGCGATCGACCGCGACCAAGACGGACGGCGGCTGGCTGCTCAACGGCCAGAAGATCTGGAGTTCGCGGGCGCCGTTCGGGGAGCGGGCATTCGGGTTGTTCCGCTCCGATCCCGACGCCGAGCGTCACCGCGGCCTGACCTACTTCATGTTCGACCTGAAAGCCGACGGCGTCACCGTGCGGCCGATCGCGCAGCTCGGCGGCGACACCGGTTTCGGCGAGATCTTCCTCGACGACGTGTTCGTTCCCGACAACGACGTGATCGGCGGGGTGCACGACGGCTGGCGCGCGGCGATGAGCACGTCGAGCAACGAGCGCGGCATGTCGCTGCGCAGCCCGGCCCGCTTCCTCGCACCGGCGGAACGCCTTGTCGAGCAATGGAAAGCCAACCCCGATCCCGCCTTCACCGACCGCGTGGCCGACGCGTGGATCAAGGCCCAGGCCTACCGGCTGCACACCTTCGGCACGGTGACGCGGGTCGCGGCTGGCGGCGAACTCGGCGCCGAGTCGTCGGTGACCAAGGTGTTCTGGTCCGAGCTCGACGTCGCGCTGCACCAGACCGCGCTGGACATGCGGGGCGCCGACGGGGAGCTCGCCGACTCGTGGACCGACGGGCTGCTGTTCGCGCTCGGGGGTCCGATCTACGCGGGCACCAACGAGATTCAGCGCAACATCATCGCCGAGCGGCTGCTTGGGCTGCCCCGAAAGTAGACCTGATGAAGTTTGATTTGGACGAACAGCAGCGCGACTTCGCCGCCAGCATCGACGCGGCGCTGGCCGCCGCCGATCTGCCCGCCGCCGTGCGGGCCTGGGCCGCGGGCGATAAGGCCCCGGGCCGCAAGGTGTGGTCACAGCTGGCCGATCTCGGCGTCACCGCGCTGGCGGTGCCGGAGCAGTACGACGGCATCGAGGCACACCCTGTCGACCTCGTGGTCGCCGCGGAGCGGCTGGGCCGCTGGTGCGTACCCGGGCCTGTCACCGAATCTATCGCGGTGGCACCGGTTTTGCTTGCAGACGACGAGCGGGCGGCTGCGCTGGCGACCGGTGAGCTGATCGCGACCGTCGCGCTGCCGCCGCAGGTCCCCCGGGCCGTCGACGCAGACTCCGCGGGGCTCATCCTGGTGGCCGCTGATGGCTCCGTTCGTGACGGCACGGCGGGCGAACAGCGCGAGTCCGTCGACCCTAGCCGAAAATTGTTCGACGTCACTGCGTCCGGCGAGCCGCAGGCCGCCGATGTCGCGCGTGCGTACGAGTTCGGTGTGCTGGCCACCGCCGCGCAGCTGGTTGGCGCCGGTCAGGCGC
>JBKOYU010000150.1:0-1768 GCA_046725575.1 Actinomycetota bacterium
ACCGACAAAGTCGCCTTCGTTACCGGCGCGGCCGGCGGCATCGGCCAAGCGACCGCAGTGGCCTTTGCCCAGCAGGGCGCCACCGTGGCCGTCGCCGACATCTCAGCCGACGGTGCCACGGACACCGCCCGCATGATCGAAGACCACGGTGGCAAGGCGCTCCCACTTCGTTGCGACGTCACGCGCAACGAGGACGTGTCAGCCGCACTCCAACGCACAGTCGACACCTTCGGACGTCTGGATTACGCGTTCAACAACGCAGGCATCGAACAACCCATCACACCCGCCGTCGACATCGCCGACGACGATTGGATATGCATTCTCGATGACAACACGCGTGGCGTGTTCCTATGCATGAAACACGAGATTCCCCTGATGCTGGCCAACGGTGGCGGCGCGATCGTCAACACGTCGTCTGGTGCCGGCGTCATCGGTATCGCTGGCCAAGCCGCCTATGCCGCAAGCAAACACGCGGTCATCGGCCTGACGAAATCGGCAGCCCTCGACTACGCGCCCCCCGCCAACGAAGAACTCGTCGGCGAGGCGCTGGCGCCGCTGCGCGACGAGGTGGTGATCGCCAGTCCACCCCGTCACGACCGTCCAGAGTGAGTACTCGCCGTGGACTCGTGATCCCGAGCCGGAGGTGCTGCCCACCTGCGCCGAGTTGGGCATCGGTTTCATGCCGTTCAGCCCGCTCGGCAAGGGCTTCCTCACCGGCACGGTGGACGCCTCAGCGGGATTCGCGGCCGGTGACGTCCGGGCCACGATCCCACGGTTCGCCGCCGAAAACATAAGCGCCAACGAGGCTTTGGTGAGCCATGTGCGCGGCCTTGCCGAGGCGAAGGGCAGTACGCCCGGTCAGGTTGCGCTCGCCTGGCTGCTCGCCCAGCAGCCGTGGATCGTGCCGATACCCGGCACCCGCCGCCGTGGTCGAATCGTCGAGAACGCCGGCTCCACCCAGGTCGCGCTCTCAGCCTACGAGCTCGCCGACCTCGACGCGCTCGCCGCCCGCGTCGGTGTTCGGGCGATCGCTATAACGCCGCCGGGATGGCGATGGTCGGTCTGTAGTAGACACTGGGAGAACGCGGCAAGGATGACCCTCAGGTCGCCGTCGACGCAGCGGGCGATCACAGCAGTTTGTCGAGCGTGATGGGTAGATCGGTCACGCGCCGACCGGTCGCGTTGAACACCGCGTTGGCGATGGCCGCTGCCTACAATGACGAGTTCGGCAAGTCCTTTGACACCAAGCGGATCGGTGATCGTGTCCTCGCCGGTGAGGAATGCGGCGTCGAGCGTCGGGACATCGGCGTTGACGGGGACGAGATAGTCGGCGAGGTTCGCGTTGACGATGCGCCCGTCCCGATGGTCGAGATGAGCTCCTTCCAGCAACGCCATACCGATTCCGCCCACCATGCCGCTGAGCGCCTGGCTATGTGCCAGCTTGGGGTTGATGATTCGGCCTGCGTCGTAGCAGGCGTACATGCGGCGGATACGCACGGCGCCCAGCAACTCGTCGACAGCGACCTCGGCGAACACCGCGCCGTAGGCCCATTTCGAGTATCGTTCGGCGTCTTCGCCGGGAGCCCATTCATGTTGGGAGTCAAGGCACCGCAGCGGCAGATGTTACCGCTCATCCATTCGCGAATCTCGGCTCCGGACCCGGTGCGGCCCTCGCGGATACAGCCCACGCCGGAAACGATCTGTCCCGCAGTGCAGTAACCGCACTGGAACGCGTCCTCGTCGATGAACGCCTGCTGCAGTGGATGCA
>JBKOYU010000386.1:0-3425 GCA_046725575.1 Actinomycetota bacterium
GCGATTTCGTCGATCGCGCGAGTGTCGACACCGTAGAGGATGGCGGGGCGTAACGGGGTGAAGTCTTCATCGCACAACACCAGGCACGGACCGACGCCACTGACACACATGCCAGCCAGCGCGGCGCCGCTGGGCTTCTGCGCCATCAACGTGGTGCTGATCGCGCATACCTCACGCCACCACAGCGCCTCGGCATCGACTTCCGCCCAACCCGGGCGCGGCAGATTCATCGAATGGGCGATGGTCTCGTTTGGCGATCACCGAACCCGACGCGTCGACGAGAACACCCTTTGTGCTCCCGGTCCCCATTCGATTCCGAGCAGCAAGTCCACGCGACAAACCCTAGTCGCTGCGACTTGCGCAGCCGTCGTTCGACTTCACCACGTAGGTGTCGACAAAACGTTCATTAATCGTGAACAATCTGATGCGTGGACACGCGCCGCCTTCAGTTACTGCTGCTGTCGGGTCTCAGAGCGCGAAATCTCACGCGAAATGGCGAAAGCTGGCGAATTCGCCCCGGATAGAACGATCGTCTAGTGGACACCCGGCGGTTGGCGTTGCTTCTGGCCTTGTCTCGCCTGGGTTCGATGCGAAAGGTGGCCGAGACCTTCTCGTTGACGACCTCGCCGGTGTCTCAGCAGATCGCGGCGCTGGCCCGAGAGACCGGCGAGCAGTTGATCGAGCCGGAAGGTCGGCGTGTACGTCTAACCCCTGCCGGGCGTCGGCTGGCCGATCACGCCGTCACAATCTTGGCCGCTGTTGACGCTGCACGACTCGACCTCGATCCAGATGCCGAACCTGTTGGCACCGTACGCGTCGGCGGCTTTGCGACCGGCATTCGCGTCTCGTTGTTGCCCATCGTCCGAGAGCTGGCGGTCACCCATCCCCACGTCAAGGTGGCGATCAGCGAGTACGAGCCACTCGAGGCATTCGCGCTGCTGCTTCGAGCGATTCTCGACCGACTACGCCCGCAGAGTCCATCGCTGCCCCATGAGGATTGGCCCCGCCCGGCTGCGCACCCAACTCCACGAGCCCGGCTAGCGTTTCCTCCCCCGGGCGAATGCTGAACGGGGCGATCTCGGCAGACGCCTGCGTCAATGTATCTCGCTGATAACAGGTAACTATGTCAATGGCACTGCCGGCGTTTCTCATCATCCTGTGCGCCAACGGGTTACAGCGTTACGCTTATCGCCGATCAGCTTGGGAATGATGACACGGAGGGCGAGCCTGGACGATTCTCGGTCACGCTATCTGCCCGTGCAGATGCTTCCGTCGTCGATGATCAGGCCCGACACGTCGCCCATATCATCGGCGACGTCATCGAACGCGGCGCCACGCGCGTCGAAGTGACGCAGCAGGCCGAGGGCGCCTGAGTCGACGCTCAACTCAAGTCATCGGGCGGAATCGCCAAAAACCTTGGCGGCCAAGACAGCTCCTGCACGCCTGGCTACTACATCCAGGAGGGCACCGAGATCCGCGAACGCTACTGGAGACAAGAATACTACTGGGGCACCGTGATCGAGTTCATTGCACTGCTACGACAATGGCGTGAAGACGGCAATCTTGAGGGGCTGCAACTGAACTGACGTTTCTCGCCGTTGTAGTTGGCGTAGCAGCTCTCGGAGCGTCGGCTCGTCGGCGGTGCCAGCATATCCGTCTAACAGACGGCAATCTGGCAGATGAGCGCTTCGGGCAGTCTGAGTTGGTCGCGCACAGTCACATTGAGCATATGACCGATCGCTTCCCACTCGTTTCCGCAGCCCAAGTCGACGTAGATTGCGGTCTTGTCGTGGTCGACGAGATCGGGAGCGATGTGATCGGCCAGCGCCCAGGCCAGGTCGTGATCGCTTGGCATTAAACTACTTCCGGTCTTATCCTGGTGACTTCTCAACGATGCCGTGGTCACTGTGAATGACTTCTTGCATTGATTTGGCCTGTCGGAGATTTCTGGCGGATCCAAGGCATCTATTGACCAAATCCAGTAGCGGCGTTGGGCTCGAAGCGCCGCCTTGTCTGTATCCACTCACTGATGAGCATTCGGAGATCAACCGCCGATGCGAGCATTCGCCGGGCGAAGCTTCGGTGTCTATTTGTTTTGGGGGAAGCCGAGGTTGAGGCCGCCGTGGCTGGGGTCGAGCCAGCGGCTGGTTATGGCTTTGCCGCGGGTGAAGAAGTGCACGCCTTCCGTGCCGTGGGCGTGGCTGTCGCCGAACAGCGAGTTTTTCCAGCCGCCGAAGCTGTAGTAGGCCATCGGCACGGGGATGGGCACGTTGATGCCGACCATGCCGACTTCGACTTCGTTTTGGAAGCGCCGCGCGGCGCCGCCGTCGTTGGTGAAGATGGCGGTGCCGTTGCCATAGGGGTTGGTGTTGATCCCGCGGCCTTATCGCCCTGCAGCAGATTGAACACCCCGGGCGGCAGGCCGGCCTCGGCCCACAGCTCGGCGATCCACAGCGACGCCGAGGGATCCTTCTCCGAGGGTTTGAGCACCACGGTGTTACCCGCGGCGATGGCGATCGGGAAAAACCACATCGGCACCATCGCCGGGAAATTAAACGGCGAGATGATGCCCACCGGGCCCAGCGGCTGGCGCACCGAATACACATCCACCTTCGTGGAGGCGTTCTCGGTGAACCCACCCTTCAACAAGTGCGGCACCCCGCAGGCGAACTCGACGACCTCCTGGCCCCGGGACACCTCACCGAGCGCATCGGAGACCACCTTGCCGTGCTCGGCGGTGATGATCTTGGCCAACTCCGGCTTACGGGCATTCAATAGCTCGCGGACCTTGAACAGGATCGCGCTGCGCTTGGCCAGCGAGGTATCCCGCCACGCCGGAAACGCCGCGGCCGCCGCATCGATCACCGCGCGGGCATCCGCCACACTTGCCAGCGCCACCTCACCAGTCACCGCACCCGTCGCCGGATTGGTCACCGCCGCGGTAGCACCGCTGGCGCCGGGGTAGGGCTTGTTGTTGATCCAATGCTGATTGTGTTGCTCATCGTTGTTCCTAATTCCGCTATTTGGTGACGAAGTCGGTCATGGCCTTCAGTTGATAGCGAGAGCCCTCGACGAAGCTGGCGTGCTTAGGTGCGCTTGCCGCCGCGTAGCTCGTGTGAGAGTGCTTCGAGTTCGTCGCCGCCTGCCATCTGCTGGGTCAAATGTTCCAGGTCGATCTCGTCGTAGGTGCAGTCGAGCTTCTGCTGACCGCGGTTGAGCAGCACGAAGTGATCGCCGACCATGTGTGCGTGGTGGGGATTGTGCGTGATGAACACCACGCCGAACCCGGCCTCCTTTGCCGCGGTGATGTACTTGAGTACCACGCCGGACTGCTTGACGCCGAGCGCGGCGGTCGGCTCGTCGAGAATCAGCACCCGCGCTCCGAAGAACACCGCGCGCGCGATCGCGACGCATTGCCGCTGTCC
>JBKOYU010000712.1:0-4295 GCA_046725575.1 Actinomycetota bacterium
CGGGCCATGCTTCGGCTGTCGACCGACTTTCCGGTTGAGCAGCCCGAACCGCGGCTGTACGACCTGTCCGCGCACTACGTGTGGATCGGGGAGCGCACCCGTCAGCTCGACGGCGCGCACGTCGCGTTCGCGGAGGTGATCGCCAACCCGATCGGCGTGAAGATCGGCCCGACGATGACGCCGGAGCTCGCGGTCGAGTACGTGGAGCGGCTCGATCCGCACAACCAGCCGGGACGGCTGACGATGGTCAGCAGGTTGGGCAACAACAAGGTGCGTGACCTGCTGCCGCCGATCATCGAGAAGGTCCAGGCCACCGGTCATCAGGTGATCTGGCAATGCGACCCGATGCACGGCAACACGCATGAGTCGTCGACCGGCTACAAGACCCGGCACTTCGACCGCATCGTCGACGAGGTGCAGGGCTTCTTCGAGGTGCACCGCGCGCTGGGCACCCATCCCGGCGGCATCCACGTCGAGATCACCGGTGAGAACGTCACCGAGTGTCTCGGCGGCGCGCAGGACATCTCGGACTCCGATTTGGCGGGCCGCTACGAGACGGCATGCGATCCCCGGCTCAACACTCAGCAGAGTCTCGAGCTGGCGTTCCTGGTCGCTGAAATGCTCCGCGACTAGCGTCGCTCGGGGTACTCCGCGCCTTGGGTAGCCGACGCGCCAAATCGGCCATCAAGCGGTCGGTGTCGACAGGCTTTCCGCGATAGCCGATGTGCTTGTCCGGGCGGACGACGAATGCACTCGCCTCGCTGATTCCGTACTGACGATGTGCCGACCGTGTCGGATCGCCAAGCGCCAGTGGATGATCCGCGAAGCGCTCGGCGGTGACGACGCGTGCCTTCACCATCTCCGGATACGTCTGCTCGATTTGTTCGGCTATCCGGCACAGCTCCACGGCTGGGCGCGCGTGGTCATCGACCCCGGTGAACACCAGCACGGTGTGATGGGTGCCCCGCAGAACCTCGTGCACGCGTCCGGGTTTCCCGTCGATGATCACGTCGGCCTCCCTGGCCCGGTCGCCCGGCGCCGGCGCGTCCCGCCAGCCGGAACCGTCCTCGGCGCCCAGCGGACTGTTCGGGTAGCGAATTCGCAACTCGGCGAACATGCCGATGACCCATCGACGGACGGACGGCTGCGTCAGGACTCGCGTGACCAGCTGCGGGGCGATTCGGCCGCGCGCGATCCTCGCCACCAAGTTGTGCCCGGCGATGACGGAGAACAACCGATCGGTGGTCTTCAGCAATCGGACGCCCACCGGCTGCCGCTCGGCGTTGTAGCTGTTGAGCAGCCCTTCGTTGGCGATGCCGCGTTCGACCAGCGCCAGCTTCCACGCCAGGTTGTAGGCGTCCTGGATACCGGTGTTCATGCCTTGCGCTCCCGCCGGACTGTGCACGTGCGCGGCGTCGCCGACGAGGAAAACCCCTCGGTCCCGATAGCGGGGCACACCACGGCTGTGCAGTCGGTAGCGGGTCACCCAGTGCTCCTTGACGACCTTGGCCGGGTAGGGCACGCGCTCATCGAGCATCGCCTGGAACTCTTCGTGCGTCGGCTCGCTGTACTCGGCGCTGGGGCCCTCGGGACCCGGCAGGACGTTGCCGAAGATGCGGTAGCGGTTCGCGCCCGGCATCGAAATGGCCGCGAAAATCCCAGCGGGACTGGGAAATGCGTACAGATCGCCGTGCGCAAGCTCCCAATCGACTTCGGCGTCGGCCATGATGAACTCGTCGAGAAACGTCGACCCCGCGAATGGGATGCCGGCCGCTCTGCGCACCGCACTGTGGGCGCCGTCGCACCCGATGACCCAGCGGCATCGCACGGTCTCGACCGAACCGTCCTCGCCGCGCAGTGCCACGGTTACCGCATCATCGTCTTGGGACAGATCGGTCAGCGCCTTTCCTCGCTCGATCTGGACGCCGCGCTTCGCCAGTGCCTCGGTGAGTATCCGCTCGGTGTCGTGCTGCGACAGCGTGCGGATCGCCGGATAGGCAGTGTGGTTCACGGGTCCGGTCAACAGACCGGTGAAGTCCATCTGCACTTTCTTCTTCCGGAACGTGATCGTCAGCACCGTCGCCGTGTTGCCGGCCGCGACCGCCTCGTCGATCACGCCCATGTCGTCGAAGATCTCCAGCGTTCGTGGCATGACGACGAGAGCACGGGAAGTGGTGGCCGGCACCGGTCCGCGATCGATGATCCGCGCCGTGACGCCGTGCCGGGCGAGTTCGTTTGCCACCGTCAGCCCCGTCGGTCCGGCACCCACCACCAGGATCGGCGTCGTCTCCTCGGTCATCGCTACCACCCCTTGAATTCAGCCGTTGTTGAATTATCAATCCACTACGACAGTAGTACTACGACCGTTGTGAGGCAATACCCGAAGCGGAGATGCTCCGCGGCTAGGAAGTCGGCGGGCCAGATCGGCCAACAGCCGGTCGACGTCCACAGGGCGGCCGCGGTACCCGATGTACTTGTCAGGCCGCATGACGAACGCGCTGGCCGAGGCGATCCCATACTGGCGATGTGCCGACCGCGTCGGATCGCCAAGTGCCGCAGGGTGATCGGCGACACGCTCTGCGGTGATCACGCGCGCTTTCACCATCCCCGGATACAGCTGCTCGATGTGTTCGGCGATCCGGCACAGCTCCACGGCGGGGCGCGCATCGTCGTCGAGCCCGGTGAACATCAGCACCGTGTGATGGGTGCCGCGGAACACCTCGTGGAGGCCTCCTTGCCGCCCGTCGATGATCACGTCGGCTTCGCGAGCTCGGTCGCCCGGCGCGGGCGCGTCTCGCCAGCCCGAACCGTCCTCAGCGTTGAGCGGGCTGTCCGGGTAGTGCAGGCGCAGTTGCGCCAACAGGCCGATGAACCGGCTGCGGACCCACGGGCGCGTCAGCACGCGGCTGGCTATTAGCGGGGCCACTCGGCCCCGAACCAGGCGGGCCAGCGGATTCTGGCCACCGAAAACCGAGAACAACCGGTCGGTCGTCCTGAGCAACTGAACCCCGATCGGGTGCCGCTCGGCGTGATAGCTGTCCAGTAACGACTCGTCGGCAAGCCCGCGTTCGACAAGCGCGAGTTTCCAGGCAAGGTTGTAGGCGTCCTGAATGCCCGTGTTCATACCTTGTGCGCCAGCGGGACTGTGCACGTGTGCGGCGTCGCCGACGAGGAAAATCCGTCCCTCCCGGTAGCGCGGCACGCTGCGGCTGTGCACCCGGTAGCGCGTCACCCAGTGCTCCTTGACGACTGTGGCCGGGAACGGAACGCGTTCGTCGACCATCGCCTGGAACTCTTCGTGGCTGGGCTCGCTGTACTCGGCGCTCGGGCCTTCTGGCCCCGGCGGGAAGTTGCCGAAGATCCGGTAGCGGTTCTCGCCTGGCATCGAGAATGCCGCGAAAATTCCTGCAGGACTGGGGAATCCGTACAGCCCGCCGTGCGGCAACTCCCAATCGAGCTCGGCATCGGCCATGATGAATTCGTCGCGGTAGGTCGACCCTGCAAACGGGATGCCCGCCGCCTTCCGCACCGCGCTGTGCGCGCCGTCGCAGCCGATGACCCACCGGCACCGCATCGTCTCTACGGAGCCATCTTCACCGCGCAACGACACGGTCACCGTCTCGCCGTCGTGGGTCAGATCTGTCAGCGCCCGCCCGCGCTCGATCTCGACTCCTTGGCGATTCAACAACTCGGTGAGAATGCGCTCGGTGTCGTGCTGTGAGAGGGTGCGCGGTTCGGGGTGGGCGGTGTAGTTCTGCGGCCCGGTCAACTGCCCTGCAAAGTCCAACTCGACCGTCTTCGTCGCGAATGTGAGAGTCAGCCCCGCCGCTGAGTTACCGGCCGCGATGACCTGGTCGATCACGCCGATGTCGTCGAAGATCTCCAAGGTCCGGGGCTGCACGACCAGCGCGCGGGAAGTCGTCGCCGGAGCAGGTCCGCGATCGATAATCCGCGGGAGAACTCCATGTCGCGCCAGCTCATTCGCCACCATCAAGCCGGTCGGTCCCGCGCCAACGACCAGAACCGGAAGTACGGCCTCGTTCATTGCCAATCACCCCTCTGTGATTTCAGCGTCCGTTGAATTATTCCACTACGACTGTAGTACTTCGGGTCGCGCGAATCAACCCTGAACCTCCGCGGCTAGCGTCGGGTGTCTTGCAGGGAAGCGTGGGGAAGCACCCGATTCCTTAGCCTGCGCCGTCCTAGATCAGCGTCCCGATGTTTCCGCCGAGCGTCCACGCTGCGGCCGCGATGAGGCCGGTGACCGTCAGCACGGCGACCACCCAGAACAGCAG
>JBKOYU010000516.1:0-5210 GCA_046725575.1 Actinomycetota bacterium
CCAATACGGTGGCCGGCCCCAATTCGCGGGGCCGATCACCACGGTGCGGTGCTTCGAGGACAACGCGCTGCTCAAATCCGTGCTATCCGAACGCAGCGACGGCGGGGTGCTGGTGATCGACGGCGACGGCTCGCTGCACACCGCACTGGTCGGCGACCTCATCGCCGGGTTGGGCGTCGAAAACGGCTGGGCCGGGCTGATCGTCAACGGCGCGGTGCGCGACGCGGCGACGCTGCGCACGCTCGACATCGGCATCAAGGCGCTCGGCACCAATCCGCGCAAGAGCACCAAGACCGGCGACGGGCAGCGTGACGTCGCCGTCGAGTTCGGTGGGGTGGTATTCGTCCCGGGCGAGATCGCCTACAGCGACGACGACGGCATTGTCGTCGTCGCAGCAGACTGATCGATTAGGCCGAAGCCGCCACTGGCGCAAGGTGTTTCGTGAACGCCAGCGCCTCGTCGTCGACCTTGCCGCGCCGGATCAGCCGCAGGTCCAGCAGGTAATTCTGCTTGAGCCGCCACGGGGCGACGTGACCCGACTTGGGCAGGTAGTCCAAGGCGCGCAACACGTAGCCAGGGGTGAAGTCCATCAGCGGGCGCTCGTCAACGCTGTTGCCAGGATGCTGCGGCTCGACGGTGTCAAAGCCGTTGGCGTCCATGTAATTAAGCACGCGGCAGACGAACTCCGACACCAGGTCGGCCTTCAGAGTCCATGACGCGTTGGTGTAGCCGATCGTGAACGCCATGTTGGGCATGTGCGTCAACATCATGCCCTTGTAGGCCATGGTCTCGTTGAGTTCGATCGGTACGCCGTTGCGCATGACCGCAGCACCGCCGAACAGCTGCAGATTCAAACCCGTTGCGGTGACGATGATGTCGGCCTGCAGCTCTCCCCCGCAAGCGGGAGGTGCCCCCACACCGGAGGCCAGCTTGATGCCGGTCTTGGTGAAGCGCTCGATGGTGTCGGTGACGACGTCGGCCTTGCCCGCGCGGATCGTCTTGAAGAGATCGCCGTTGGGCGCCAGGCAAAGTCGCTGATCCCACGGGTTGTAGCTGGGTCCAAAGTGCTTCTCGACGTCGTAGCCCTCCGGCAGGCGCCGCAGGGCCATGGTCATGAGCGTCTTGCGCATGAACTGCGGGAAGCGTCGGCTGATCCGATACTGCGCCGACTGGAACAGGATGCTCTTCCACCGGTTCAGGACGTACGCCGGCTTGGCCGGCAGCGCTTTGTTTGTCCGCACGGTGAACGGGTCAACGTCGGGCAGCGAACCGATGTAGGTCGGCGACCGCTGCAGCATCGTCACGTGTCCGGCACCCGAATTGGCCAGCGCCGGAATAAGAGTCACCGCGGTGGCACCGCTGCCGATCACCACGATCTTCTTGCCCGCGTAATCCAGCTCTTCCGGCCAGTGCTGCGGGTGAATGATGGTGCCCTCGAAGTCCTCCGAGCCGGCGAACTCCGGCGAGTACCCCTGGTCGTAGTTGTAGTAGCCGCTGCAGGCGAACAGGAAGGAGCTCTTGATCTCGACTTCGTCGCCGTCGCGTTCGACGCGAACCGTCCAGCAGTTCTCGGCGTCGGACCAGTCGGCACCAACCACCTTCTGGCCGTAGCGGATGTGCTTGTCGATGCCGTACTCGGCGACCGTCTCCTTGAGATAGGCCATGATCGACGGGCCGTCGGCGATGGCCTTCTCCGATGTCCACGGCTTGAAGCGGAAGCCCAGCGTGAACATGTCGGAGTCCGAGCGGATGCCCGGGTACTTGAACAGGTCCCAGGTGCCGCCGAGGTTCTCGCGGCGTTCCAGGACCACGTAGCTCTTGTTGGGGCAGCGGTCCTGGAGGTGCCAGGCCGCGCTGATGCCCGAGATGCCGGCTCCCACGATGACGACGTCGACAAATTCGGTCATGATGTAAAGCTATCAACACCGTGTCGAACAAGTCAACAGTGTGTTGAGAAATTCGACAGCGTGTAAAGTAAGCGCCGTGACCACCGTCAGCCAGCCGCGCGCAGGACGCGCCCGCCGGTCCGTTCGCCCCTCGGGCGACGATCGTGAGCTGGCGATTCTGGAGACCGCCGAGCGGCTGCTCGATCAGCGGCCGCTGGCCGACATCTCCGTCGACGACCTCGCCAAGGGCGCGGGGATCTCGCGGCCGACGTTCTACTTTTACTTCCCCTCCAAGGACGCGGTGCTCCTCACGCTGCTCGACCGGGTCATCACGGAGGCGGACGAAAAGGCCGATGCGGCACTGGGCGGGACACCCAACGAAGCGGTCGACCCGGCCGGGGTGTGGCGAGCGATCAATGCGCTGTTCGAGACATTCGGCTCGCATCGCGCGGTGACGCTCGCCGGCGCGGCAGGACGCCCGACCAATGCGGAGATGCAGGCGATGTGGTCGCGATTCATGCAGAAATGGATCGACTGCACCACCGAATCTATCGAGGCCGAACGCAGCCGAGGCGCCGCGCCGGTGACAATTCCGGCCGAAGACCTGTCAATCTCGCTCAACTTGATGAACGAGCGGACCATGCTGGCGGCATTCGCGGACGAACGACCGGCAGTGGCCACGGAACGGATCGTCGACGCACTCGCCCACATCTGGGTTGCCAGCATCTACGGCCAATCGCGCTGATTCGTCGGACCCTGATGCGAACATATGTTCGTGTCCGGGGCGGGTTCCTATTCGGCGGCTCGGCCGCCGACCATCCTGCACGCTGACCTCGACTCGTTCTACGCCTCCGTCGAGCAGCGTGACGATCCGGCGCTGCGGGGCCGGCCGGTGATCGTCGGCGGCGGTGTCGTGCTGGCCGCCAGTTATGAGGCCAAGGCGTACGGGGTGCGCACCGCGATGGGTGGACGCCAGGCCCGCGCTCTGTGTCCACCCGCGATCGTGGTGCCGCCGCGGATGTCGGCGTATTCGCAAGCCAGCGATGCGGTGTTCGAGGTGTTCCGCGACACCACGCCCGTGGTGGAACCGCTGTCGGTGGACGAGGCCTTCCTCGACGTGTCCGGCCTCTGGCGGGTGTCGGGCACTCCCGTGGAGATCGCCGCCCGGCTGCGCGCGCAGGTCCGCGACCGCGTCGGGCTGCCGATCACTGTTGGCATCGCACGCACCAAGTTCCTGGCCAAGGTCGCCAGCCAGGAGGCGAAGCCCGATGGGCTACTGCTGGTGCCGCCGGATCGTGAACTTGCATTCCTGCATCCGCTGCCGGTGCGCCGGCTCTGGGGCGTCGGGGTGAAGACGGCCGAGAAGCTGCACGCACACGGCATCGAGACGGTTTCCGATGTCGCGGAGCTCAGCGAGTCCACGCTCGGGTCGTTGGTCGGCGGTGCGATGGGCCGTCAGCTATTTGCGTTGTCGCGCAACATCGATCGACGCCGCGTGGTGACAGGCGTGCGGCGCCGCTCGGTCGGCGCACAGCGGGCGTTGGGTCGCCGCGGGAACACGATGTCGGCAGCGGAGGTCGACGCGGTCGTCGTCAATCTCATCGACCGGATCACCCGGCGGATGCGCAAGGCGGGTCGCACGGGCCGAACGGTGGTGTTACGCCTACGTTTTGACGATTTCGGCCGCGCCACTCGGTCGCACACGATGCCGCACGCGACGGCATCGACGGACGCAATCCTCGACACCGCACGCGGCCTGGTCGCAGCGGCCGCTCCGCTCATTGCCGAGCGCGGCCTCACGCTCGTCGGCTTCGCGGTGTCCAACATCGACCGGGAAGGCGCGCAACAGCTGGAGCTGCCGTTCGAAGAACACGCCGACACCGTCGCGATCGATGAGGCGGTCGACAAGGTCCGGCGCCGCTACGGCAACAGCTCGCTGACGCGCGGTGTGCTTCTCGGCCGCGATCCCGGCCTAGAGATGCCACACCTGCCTGACTAAGAGGCAGTCCACTCCAGCAGCTTCTCGGGCGGCCACGTGTTGACGATCCGTTCGGTGGGCACGCCGGCGTCGAGAGCGCGTTGGGCACCATAGCCGAGGAATTCGAGTTGGCCGGGCGCGTGCGAGTCGGTGTCGATGGCGAACAGGCACCCGATCTCCAGAGCGAGCTTCAGCAATCGCGTCGGCGGGTCCCGGCGTTCCGGGCGGGAGTTGATCTCGACGGCAGTGCCGTGATCGCGGCAGGCGGTGAAGACCTTCTCGGCGTCGAACTGCGACTCCGGCCTGATGCCGCGGCCGCCGGTGACGAGCCGCCCGGTGCAGTGACCGAGCACATCGGCGTGAGGGTTGGCCACGGCCTTGAGCATCCGGCGCGTCATCGACGGCGCATCCATCGACAGCTTCGAATGCACGCTGGCCACGACCACATCGAGGCGTTCCAACAGCTCTGGCTCCTGGTCCAGCGAGCCGTCCTCGAGAATGTCAACCTCAATGCCGGTCAGGATCCGCATCGGCGCGACTGCGTCACGCAGTTCGTCGATGACGTCGAGCTGCTTGCGCAGGCGATCAGGCGACAGGCCATTGGCGACCTTGAGCCGGGGCGAATGGTCGGTCAGAGCGCAGTACTCGTGGCCCAATTCCCTTGCCGTGAACATCATCTCGTCGATCGGCGCCGAACCGTCCGACCAGTTGGAGTGCACGTGGAGGTCGCCTTTGAGCGCCGCGCGGATGTCGCCTCCACCGAGATCCTTTGCCGCCGAGCGCAATTCGACGAGTACATCCGGCTCGCGGCCGGCCCACGCCTCCGCAATCACCTTGGCGGTCTTGGGTCCGATCCCGGGCAGCGACTGCCAGCTGTTAGCGGCGCCGTGTCGCTCCCGCTCGGCTTCAGAGAGCCCCTCGACGATGTCGGCGGCATTGCGGTAGGCCATCACGCGGCGCGGGTCTTCGCGCGCCCGGTCCTTGTAATAGGCAATCTGGCGCAGGGCGATCACCGGGTCCATGTGTCCTAGTCTGCCCAACCACATTGGCGTCAGACACCCCTCGCGACCGTTGATAGGCTGATCTGCAAAGAAAGGGCTGGGCAGTGAGTTTCCTGGATGAGGCGTTCGAGGTGATCAAAGGCGGCGTTAACGCTGTCGGAAACACGGTCGACAACGTCATTCCGGACATCAAGAAGTTCCTTCAACGGTTTGAGGAGCTCGGCGACCCGAGCAAGGGACCCAGCCTTCTCGACAAGGCCGGCTTCCTGGTCGACAACCCGTTAGAGAAGCTCGCTGGTTCTCCGATTCTGGCTGCGGCGCAGGACGTGATCCACGGAATGAAGC
>JBKOYU010000304.1:0-2290 GCA_046725575.1 Actinomycetota bacterium
GAAGTTTGCTCGTCGACTCTGGCGAGCGTTTGTTGTCGAAACTTCGTCGCTTGTCTGCGGGTGGGCAGCTCTCGCATGACGATGAAATAGCGAGGACCTCCGAGTACTGAGACAACGACTGAGATGTCAGTCATATCTCAAACTAGATGTAACCTAATATCTTAGTTGTCGTGAGAAGATATACTCGTCACAACGACAGGTCAAGGGTGTTCGTGTTTGGACATCGCGAACGGCCGGCCCACGCCGCGGTCGGCAGGACGGTCGCACCGCGCCCGCGGCGGATTCGCCCGCAGAGAGGGTTGACCCCGTCGCGGTTCCTCGATTATCGTCTTGATATATCAGTTGTCGACACGGTCCGGTCCCGCCGGGATTGGGCCTCGACGTACAACGTGACGTGTTCGTTTCCGTTGAACCCGGCCGCGTGCCCGCCGGACAAGCAGACCGATGCGCACTAGCCCGCACCATTTGAGGAGCAGATCATGGCCGCACCGCGTGTAGTTATCATCGGCGCCGGCATCGTCGGCGCCAACCTCGCCGATGAGCTCACCGCCCGCGGTTGGGATCGGGTCACCGTGGTGGACCAGGGGCCGTTGCCGTTGACCGGGGGCTCGACGTCCCACGCACCGGGTCTGGTCTTTCAGACCACTGGGTCGAAGACGATGACGGAGTTGGCCCGGTACACGGTCGAGAAGATCGTCGGGATGGATCTCGACGGTGAGAGGTGTCTCAGCCAGCTCGGCGGTCTGGAGGTGGCCACCACCCCCGAGCGCCTCGCTGAATTGCATCGTCGGCAGGGCTGGGCCACCTCGTGGGGAATTGAGGGCACCGTGCTGGAGCCCGAGGAATGCGTTCGGCTGCATCCGCTGGTGGACAAATCAAAGATCCTGGGCGGGCTGTATGTGCCCACCGACGGGCTTGCCAAGGCGTCGCGGGTCGTCGTCGCGGTGGCACGCCGGGCCCAGGCACGCGGCGCGGTGTTCCGCGGATCCACCAAGGTCACCGGGATCGAACAGAGCGGTGGACGCGTCACCGGCGTCGCGACGTCCGACGGGACGATTCCCGCCGACATCGTCGTGTCGTGCGCGGGCTTCTGGGGCCCCGACATCGGCGCGATGGTCGGCATGGACATCCCGCTGCTGCCGTTGGCGCATCAGTACGCCAAGACCGACCAGATTCCCGAACTCGTCGGCCGCAACACCGAACTGACCGAGGCCGGCTTCCCGATCCTGCGCCACCAGGACCAGGACGTGTACTTCCGCGAACACGTCGACCGACTCGGCATCGGCTCCTACGCCCACCGGCCGATGCCGGTGAACCTGCGCGACCTGGCCGACTCCACCGACGTCTCCGCATCGGCCATGCCGTCGATGCTTCCCTTCACCGATGAGGACTTCGCGCCGGCCTGGGAACAGTGCAAACTGCTGCTGCCCTGCCTGGAAACGGCCAAGATCGACAACGGATTCAACGGAATCTTCTCCTTCACACCCGACGGCGGCCCGCTGATCGGCGAGTCCCCCGACCTCGCAGGGTTCTGGATCGCCGAGGCCGTCTGGGTCACCCACTCGGCGGGTGTCGCCCGCGCCGTCGCGCAACTATTGGTCGACGGACGCAGCGATATCGACCTACACGAGTGCGATGTGCACCGCTTCGAAGACATTCAGGTGGCGCCCGAATACGTCTACGAGACCGGTCAGCAGAATTTCATCGAGATCTATGACGTGCTGCACCCGCTACAGCCGCGGCTGTCCCCGCGTGACCTACGGGTCAGCCCCTTCCAGGTCCGGCACCAGGAACTCGGCGCGGTCTTCCTGGAACGGCGCGGGTGGGAGGTGCCCCATTGGTATGAAGCCAATGCCGGCCTGCTCCAGGACCTTCCACCCGAGTGGGTGCCGCCGGAGCGCGACGCGTGGTCCGCTCAGTTCCACTCGCCGATCGCGGCGGCCGAGGCCTGGCGCACCCGCACATCGGTCGCGATGTACGACATGACGCCACTGACGCGGCTCGAGGTCACAGGTCGCGGTGCGCTGTCGTTCCTGCAGCGTCTGACCACCGGCAAGATGGATAAGTCCATCGGTTCGGTCACCTACACACTGATCCTCGATGAGGCCGGTGGAATCCGCAGTGACCTCACCGTGGCACGGTTGGCCGAGGACCATTTCCAGGTCGGGGCGAACGGAAACCTCGATCTGGACTACTTTCATCGCCAGGCCCCCGCCGACGGCAGTGTCCAGGTCCGCGATATCACCGGCGGCACCTGCTGCATCGGCCTGTGGGGCCCGCGAGCCCGCGA
>JBKOYU010000359.1:0-3554 GCA_046725575.1 Actinomycetota bacterium
TGATTCATCTTCGGCTGTCGCTGATTCCGGTCGTTCTCGGCCTGCTGATCGCGGTGCCACTCGGTGCGCTGATCCAACGCACGACCACGCCGCGGCGGTTGACGACGATCACGGCCAGCATCATCTTCACCGTTCCGTCGCTCGCACTGTTCGTCGTGCTGCCGCTGATCATCCCGACCCGCATCCTCGACGAGGCCAATGTCATCGTCGCTCTGACGCTGTACACGACCGCGCTGCTGGTGCGAGCGGTTCCCGAGGCGCTCGACGCCGTGCCCGAACCGGTGCGGGATGCCGCCACCGCCGTCGGGTACAAGCCTCTGGTCCGCATGCTGAAAGTCGAACTGCCGCTGTCGATTCCGGTGCTCGTCGCCAGCCTGCGCGTCGTCGCCGTCACCAACATCTCGATGGTGGCGGTCGGCTCGGTAATCGGCATCGGCGGCCTGGGCACCTGGTTCACCGAGGGATACCAGAACGACAAGAGTGACCAGATCATCGCCGGCATCATCGCGATCTTCGTGCTGGCGATCGTCATCGACACGCTGATCATGCTGTCCGGGCGGTTGCTCACCCCATGGATCCGTGTGGGTCGCATCGGCCGGCCGAAAGTGACGGCGGCGGCATGAACTTCCTGCAACAGGCGGTGTCGTACATCTTCACCGCGGCCAATTGGGGCGGGCCGGCGGGGCTAGCGGCCCGGATCGCAGAACACCTGCAGTACACCGTCGTCGCGGTGCTGGTGTCTGCGTTGATCGCCGTGCCGATTGGGATGATGATCGGACACACGGGCCGTGGCACGTTCCTTGTCGTCACCGGGGTCAACGCGCTTCGCGCGCTGCCCACGCTGGGTGTGCTGTTGCTGGGTGTGCTGCTGTGGGGCCTCGGCCTGGTGCCACCAACGGTGGCGCTGATGTTGCTGGGCATCCCGCCGCTGTTGGCCGGAACCTACGCAGGCATCGCGAATGTGGACCGTGCTGTCGTCGACGCCGCCCGATCGATGGGGATGACCGAGTCGCGGGTTCTGCTGCGCGTCGAGGTCCCCAACGCGATGCCGCTCGTTCTCGGTGGGCTGCGCACCGCGACGCTGCAGATCGTGGCTACCGCGACCGTCGCGGCATATGCAAGTCTCGGCGGCCTCGGTCGCTATCTGATCGACGGCATCAAGGTGCGGCAGTTCTATCTCGCGTTGGTCGGGGCGCTGATGGTCACCGCGCTCGCGTTGATCCTTGACGCCGCGCTGGCTTTCGCGGTGTGGGCCTCGGTGCCCGGCACCGGCCGGCTGCGTCGGATGCCGCAGCCGTTGCTGGGCGACGAGGTCGTCCTGGAAACACGAGGAAACGCGCGCCCACCTTCTTCAACCACTTCGGTAGCACGCTACGAACGAGGGGATCCTTCGCCTACGGTAGAGGGGTGAGTGAAGCAGGCCGCTCTGATGTGAAGGAAAGCGCCTGGCCGGCGATCCTGACCTGGCGCGCGCATGACGTTTCGCGGATGGAGTCCGTCCGGGTTCAGCTGTCGGGCAACCGCATCAAGGCCTACGGCCGAATCGTCGCGGCCGCGACGCCGTCGCACCCGGCTTTTTCCGCGTCCTACGACCTGGTGACCGACGAGGCGGGCGGGACCAAACGGCTGTCCTTGACCATCACCCTTGCCGAGCGCGAGCGGCAGCTGTCGATCGCGCGCGACGAGGAGAACATGTGGCTGGTTCAGCACCACAGCGGAGAGTCGAAACGCGCGGCCTATGACGGCGCACTCGATGTCGACGTGATCTTCAGCCCGTTCTTCAACGCGCTGCCGATCCGGCGCACCGGGCTCTATCAGTGCAACGATTCGGTGACGTGCCCGGTGGTGTACGTGCGGCTACCCGAGCTGTCCGTGGAACCGGCGGTCATCAGCTACAGCAGCGCACCGGACGGGATCAAGCTGCATTCGCCCGTCGCCGAGACGACGATAACGGTCGACGACGAAGGCTTCATCCTCGATTACCCAGGGTTGGCCGAGCGGATCTGATCACCCCACCCGCACGACCCGCGGCGGCGAGCTCGTCGCGCCAGTTCTCCTCCCCGATGACGATGGTGACGATCTCGGGTCTGCTGAAGGCGTCGTAGCGGATGCGGGCGGCGTGACCGGCCTCGATCAGGTCCGTCAGCGGGCTCTTCGCGGCGAGCGCGTCGCGCGCATGGCCGAGGAGCGCAACGGTGCGCTCCAACACGGGCAGCAGCTGGTCAGCATTGGCCTCGCACATGGCGCGCACCAGGTCCGGGCCGGTGGCCGCGACCCGGGTGCCGTCGCGGAAGGAGCCGGCGGCCAGTGCGAACGCCAGCGGAACCTCGCCCGCGGTGATCGCGAGCGCCTCGGCGAGCAGGTGCGGCAGGTGCGAGATGGTGGCGGCCGCGGCGTCGTGCTCGTCGGAACGGGCCGGGACGACGACGGCGCCGCAGTCCAGCGCGAGGTTCATCACCAGCGTCCAAACCTCGGGGTCGACGTGGTCGTCAACGCTGATGACCCAGGGTGCGCCGACGAACAGCCGGGGGTTGCCGGCCCCCCAGCCCGAGTGTGCTGTCCCGGCCATCGGATGGCCTCCGACGAAGCGCTCCAGCAGGCCGAAGGATTGCACCTCTTCCAGTACGACGCCCTTCACGCTGGTCACGTCGGTCAGCGGGCACTCCGGCGCAGAGTCGCGGATGTGAGTCAGCATCAGTGGCAGTGCGGGCACCGGCACGGCGAGCACGATCAGGGCTTTGCGGTCGGCGGCGCGCGCCAGCGCCTCGTCGAGGTTTTCGGTGGCGTCGAAGCCGTCGAATTTCGCCGCCTGCACCCCGTCGATGGAGCGGTTGTATCCGAAAACCTCGCGCCCGGCCGCCGCGGCGGCGCGCATTACGGAGCCCCCGATAAGTCCCAGACCCACCACACAAACGGGTGTGTTTGTCACCCTCCAAGGTTGGCACATCGCCGGTATCGGCCGACGTCAGGCTTGGTGTCGATCGCTAGTCAAGCTCCGCCGTCTGGGACTACCGTTAGCCCACATGGGAGCACAGAGTGCACCGGCGCAGGGCCAGGCCGCCGACACGCCCGACGGCTTCGGCGTGGCTGTCGTGCGCGAGGACGGCAAGTGGCGTTGCTCGGCGATGCGCCGGGCCGCTCTGAACAGTTTGACCGCCGCGGAGACCGAACTGCGCGAATTGCGCAGTGCAGGCGCTGTTTTCGGGTTACTGGACATTGACGACGAGTTCTTCGTGATCGTGCGCCCTGCGCCCGCGGGTACCCGGCTGCTGCTCTCCGACGCCACCGCGGCGCTGGACTATGACATCGCCGCTGAGGTGCTGGAGAAGCTCGACGCCGACATCGGCCCAGAGGAGTTGGAAGAGGCGGAGCCGTTCGAGGAGGGCGATCTCGGGCTGCTCGCGGACGTCGGCCTGCCGGAGGCGGTGCTGGGCGTCATCCTCGACGAGTCCGACCTGTACGCCGACGAACAACTGGGCCGGATCGCGCGGGAGATGGGCTTCGCCGACGAGCTGTCGGCCGTGCTCGACCGCCTGGGTCGGTGAAAACCGACG
>JBKOYU010000355.1:0-3225 GCA_046725575.1 Actinomycetota bacterium
GCCATACCGTGCGCGACGTCGATGCGGAACCCGTCGACACCGCGTTCCAGCCAGAACCGCAGCGTCTTCTCGAGGTCGTCGTAGACCTCGGGGTTGTCCCAGTTCAGGTCGGGCTGCTCAGCGTCGAACAGATGGAGGTACCACTGCCCGGGATTGCCATCGGGCTCGGTGATCCTGGTCCACGCGGGACCGCCGAATATCGACACCCAGTTGTTGGGCGGATGGACGCCGCCGGGGCCCGTCCCGTCGCGGAAGATGTACCGCTCGCGCTGGTCGCTGCCGGGGCTGGCCGCCAGCGCCGCCTGAAACCACGGGTGCTGCGAGCTGGTGTGGTTGGGCACGAGATCCATCGTGATCTTGATGCCGAGCCGATGCGCGGCCTCGATCAGCCGCTCGAAGGCCGCCATCCCGCCGAAGAGCGGGTCGATATCGCGTGGATCGGCGACGTCGTAGCCGTGGTCGGCCATTGGGGAGACGGTGACCGGGTTGAGCCAGATCGCGTCGACCCCGAGCAGCTTCAGGTAGTCGAGCTTGGCAGTCACGCCGTCGAGGTCGCCGACACCGTCGCCGTCGCTGTCACAAAACGATCGCGGATAGGCCTGGTAGAACACCGCGTTCGACCACCAGGGGGCCGCTCTGTCTGCGCTCATCAGAACGGTGAGTTCACCATCGAATGGGCGGCCATCTCCAGGTAGGCGATCAGCTCCTTGCGGTGCTCGTCGTCGAGTGTCTGCGAGTCGATTTCCGCGACGGCCGTATGCATGCAGCGCAGCCACGCGTCGCGCTCGATGTAGCCGATCCGGAACGGCGCGTGCCGCATCCGCAGTCGCGGATGGCCGCGGCGATCGGAATAGGTCCGCGGGCCGCCCCAATACTGTTCAAGGAACATCCGCAGCCGCTCTTCGGCGGCGTCGAGTTCGTCCTCGGGGTACAGCGGCCGCAGGATCTCGTCCTCGCGGACCAGCTGGTAGAACCGCGACACGATGGTGTGGAACGTGTCGTGGCCACCGACTTCGTCGTAAAACGAGCGCTGCGGCTGTGTCACACGCTCCATTGTCCAGATCGCCGGTAGCGGGCCTCGAACCGGTGGCCGACGTTCTTGGGCGACAACTCGCGGAGCCTTGGTCCAGGGTTAGCCCCTTTCCGTTCGTCGTCACGCGTTGGCGGGTGTTCAGAGTGGGTGCCCTTGGCCGTCGGTGTATTGCGTGATGACGGACAGTGGTGCGCCTCTGTAGGAGACGGTGAAGTAGGACGGAACCCGAGATGGCCGCATCTGGCGCGAGCACAGGCACCGGCGAACTCTCGGCTTGTAGTAGGGGCGTGCTGTGTCGGCTGGCGATGGGTCTGGGTTGTCAGTGGTCGGCCGTACGGTGCGGATGTGCAGGTGCGGAAGGGGTATCGCATCCAGCCGACACCGGCGGCTGAGCCGGAGCGGTCGGCGGTGGAAAAGCCTCGTGCGCGCAAGCGCCCGAAGGATGCACCGACTCATGTGCGGTCGTGGCCGCTTCGCCCGGATTTGGGTCAGTGCCGGGACATTAGTGCGAGAAGCTCGATTACGTTGCATGGCAGAAGAACTTCCCGCGCAGTGTGCGTGATCGGGCACCGGGGCTGCTCGTGGACATGATGCGCCGTAGGGCTGATAGCGCCGGCGGAGATCACCTGTACGAGTACAACCCGAACACCACGGCCCTGTCGCAGACGTGCCTGTGCGGGAACCGCAAGAAGAAGCCGCTCTCGCAACGGGGTCACCGCTGTGGGTGCGGTATCAACGAAGATCGGGACCTGTTCTCGGCCTACCTGGGACTGCACGTCGGTAGGCAGGCTGATGGTCTCGACCGGCTGGACCTGGAGGCAGCCAACCATGGCTGGCTGCTCCGCCGTCAGGACGTTGATGGGTCGCCGAGGTCCAGTCGGACAGCATCAATCAACCGGCGAGGCCGCAGACATCCGCCGTCGCGGAGGTCCGTGGCGCGCATCAAGGCTCGCAGGGCCGCGAAGCGACAGAGCCGGTCGGCGCGAACTTCCACCACCAACCGGCCCACGGCGTTGCCCACGTGAGCAACGAGACAGCCCTTTGGGTACGGGGAATTCTCCGCACATTCATGTACGGGGGAGGACGTCAACAGCGAACACGGGCAGAATTGTCGTGCGATCGACCCATATCCGTGGTGGACTGTCGGTCGGAGGACGTATGGCGCAGCGCAAGAAGAGCCGCGGCCACCGGCACCACGGAGCCGCGGCGGGTTTATCCGGGCCCGCGGTAACGCATGCCCAGTCGCGCGTCCTGCACAGCGTCGACACTCATCCGCCGAGTACCAACGACGGCTCCATCTGGGGTCGGCGCCGCGTGCTGCTGCTGAACTCCACCTTCGAACCGTTGACCGCTCTGCCCATGCGGCGGGCGGTCATCATGCTGATGTGTGGCAAAGCCAGCGTCGTGCACGACGACCCGAACGGACCGGTGATCCACTCCGCGACCAGGTCGATCGTGGTGCCGTCGGTGATCCGGCTGCACTCCTACGTCCGGGTGCCGTACCGGGCGCGTGTCCCGATGACGCGGGCGGCGCTGATGCACCGCGACCGGTTTCGCTGTGCCTACTGCGGCGCCAAGGCCGACACCGTCGACCATGTGGTGCCGCGCAGCCGCGGTGGCGACCACTCCTGGGAGAATTGCGTGGCCGCGTGCTCGACCTGCAATCACCGCAAGGCCGACCGCCTGCTCGCCGAGCTGGGCTGGACATTGCGCTCGGTGCCGGTGCCGCCAAAGGGCCAGCACTGGCGGCTGCTGTCGTCGGTCAAGGAACTCGACCCGGCGTGGGTGCGATACCTGGGTGAGGGCGCGGCCTAAGTGCGGCGTGGGATACGGTTTGCGTCGTGAGCACCGCACTTACCCATTCCCTCATTGGCGGGGTGCCGTTGTTGCTGACGGCCGTCTTGGCCGCGCTGATCTGGCGTGGCAAGAACCCGCACCCGGCGACCTACAAGTTGTCCGACGAGTGGACACACGAACCGATCCTGTGGGCGTCTCACGAACCCGCCGACCACGGCCACGGCGGCCATGGTTCGCACGTGACGGTAGGAGGCGGCGCAAGTGGCAAGTGGTGAAGTCGCGACAGTCACCCGGGCGCTTCCGGCAGAACTGCCGCGCGGTTTCGTCGTAACCTCCAGCGGCCGGATCTCGGGCGTCACCGAACCGGGCGAGGTGTCGGTGACCTACCCGTTCCC
>JBKOYU010000648.1:0-2975 GCA_046725575.1 Actinomycetota bacterium
GGCATGGACTTGACACGGATCAAAACAACCGCAATGTGCGCTTTGCCATCATCATTCATCGGATGCATCGTCGCCGCGCCGTAGTACGCCAGAGCGCTGCAAAGTATTGGGGGACTGCGTAGTACGTCGGAAGCGTGCTGATTCATCTCATGCAATATGCGGTGAAATGGCACCGAAAGTACTGGCGGACAGCAGGATTGGGTGAAGTGGTTGCGGCTAGCAACGTCACAGTGACGTATCGACTTTGTGCCAGCGGAGCCAACGGGCGAAACGGTGGTACAGGTGTGGTGGTGGTTGGTCGTCGCCGGCAAGGAGGCCGTGCTCCTGTTGGGCCGCGTGTTGTTTGGTTGACCATATCTCTGTTGTCGGCCAATGCGCTGGGGTGCAAATCGTTTCAGTTTAGTGCCTTAGCAGACGGCCGAAACTAGCGTTCTATGTACTGTTCCTCGCTGGCGGCACCAGGTGGAACAGCATCGCAGGTGGCAGTCACGCTGCCCAACACCCCCAAGCTCAGCTTGCCGGTCACCCAGACCTACAGCGACGGCTCGGTGGTGCACTGGGATGAGCCCCCGCTACCCGGCACCCACCCCGAACACCCCACTCCGACGCTCACGCTGGCATCCAGACCGCCAATTCCCTCCGACCACACCACTCCGACCCCCGCAGCCGCGGCCACCCCGGCGGCTGCGGCGGTCCCGGCTTCACCGCGTGCAAGGCCCGACATCACCGCCCGCGGGCTTGCCGGCGCTGGACTGCTTGTCGGCGTGATAGCAATCGGGGTGTGGCTGGCGGCGCGGCGAAGCGTCTGAGGATCATGGAACCGGCGCTGCTGGATTCGCCTCCGCCGGTACTCCGCCATCTCGTCCTCGAAGGCGTATTCGAATTTGCCCTGCGGCGTAGCGATCGCCTGCCGGTCACCACATTTCAACCACATGGTGGCGCTCCCACTCGATGTGATCACCTCACTCGATGTGATCACGCAGCGGCCCGGGCCTGGGATGAGGCCCAGCGGTGACTCAACCTGAGCAGCCGTAGCCCCATGGTGACGAAACACGGGAACGTCACCGTCAGGAGAGTGGCGCGTTGCAGGAGGCCGGCGTAAGCATGCAGGGGCGCGCGGTCGGGGATCGCGAACCAGCCGAGCACAACGAAACACGCCAATGCGACGCAACCCGCGCCCAGAGTGTAGTTCGCGAGGCCGCGCCAGTTCGCGTCCCCGCGCATCCGTACGGACAACACGACCAGCGCGAGGGCACTGCCCAGGAAGAACGTCACACCGGCGACGAAGTGCCCGCCCGGGTCGTAGGTGGCCCCGGCGGCGTCCTCCCGGAGCGGCAGTGCTGCCGCAAGCAACAGCCCGATTCCGCTGAGCACCAACAGAACTCCGCTCGTTCGCCGCAGCCGTGTAGATGTGATGGCACGGTTCAGGCCGACGGCGAATACCAGCAGCAACAGGCCGAACACCACGAAGTTGACCTGCTGGATCCAGCCGTTCGGCCCGGCCTCCAGCGCGCTGACGGGTTCGGCGGTGGGGTCGTACTCATCCCGCCGGACCAGGCCTTGGACTACGAACGCGGTGGAGAAGACTATCGGCCCACAGATCCCGGCCAATGCGCTGATTCGAGCGGTCCGGATTGCCGGCGTGGATTGGACATGGATGCTCATGCTTTCCGACCTAACCAGCAACTGCCAGCCCATTCATCGGGCGGTTTACCCATTTGTGCCGCCGGGTCGGATGGGTAAACCAGGCCCGGGTCAAACCAGCTGGTGCTCGAAAGCGAATGCGGCGGCGGCGGTCCGGGAGGTGACATCGAGCTTGGCGAAGATGTTGGACAGATGTCGTGCGACGGTCTTCTCGCTGAGGAACAGCGCGGCGGCGATCTCGGGGTTGGTTTTTCCCGCGGCCACCAGCCGCAGCACCTCGATCTCCCGCTCGCTCAATCCGCCGGGTGGACACGGCCGCAGCAGGGCCGCGGCTTCCCGTTCCGCGGGTTCGGCGCCGAGTTCGGCAAAGGTCCGACGGGCCTGGGCTAGCTCGGCGACTGCCGAGTCCTCGTCACCGAGCGCGCGCAGCGCTCCGCCGAGCAGTACAGCACAGCGGGCGGCCTCGTACGGTGCGCCGAGCTCGTTCCAGAGCCGGCCCGCCCGGCGGAGTTCCGGGATGGCGCCGACTTGATCGCCGCGTGTCAGCGCGACGTGACCGGCGGCTCGGCTGGCCATGGCGCGCAGTGCCGCGCAGCCGAAACCGGCAGCGATCTCGGATAATTCGGCACTCGCGTCGGTCGCCAGGTCGGTTTCGCCGGCGGCCAGCAGGATCTCCACGGCCGCCGGGAGTAGCTGCGATCGGTGTACGGGGTCGCGTGGCTCGGCCAGCAGTCGCTTGATGGCGGGGACGGCAGCGGCATCGCGGCCTCGCGCCAGCCACAGCAGAGCTAGACCGGGCTGCGGTTCGTGGCCGTACCCGCGCGCCTCGCGGTAGGCAGACTCGGACTCGTCGAACTGTCCGCGTATGCGCAGGACGTCACCGCGTTCGGCCAGGGCAAGCCCGGCGGCGCCAGGGATGTTCGCCTCGACGTACCGTTGGACCGCCTTGGCGAACTCCTCCAGCGCCTCATCGTATGCGCCCCGCAGCCGCATGATCTGGCCGCGATGCACCGCGCACTGGCCGGTGAACGGGACCAGGCCGGGCTGTTCGTCGCACCATCTGGTCAACGCAACTGTCCACTCTGTGGCCCGGCCGAAATCCGAGATCTCTTGGCAGGCCTCGATCATCGAGCAATAAACGTGGCCCGCGAAGATCGGCGATACCGCGCCCGTCGCGATGCTGACCATCGCCTCGTCCAGCAGGGCGAGCCCCTCGGGAACCCGCCCGGCGTACAGCGCGACCCGGCCCTGCGACATGACGCCCATCGCGACGAGGTTGGCATCGTCGAACCGGCGCCCGTAATCGGTGATCTCGACGGCGCACTCATGGG
>JBKOYU010000653.1:0-2830 GCA_046725575.1 Actinomycetota bacterium
GGCATGGACTTGACACGGATCAAAACAACCGCAATGTGCGCTTTGCCATCATCATTCATCGGATGCATCGTCGCCGCGCCGTAGTACGCCAGAGCGCTGCAAAGTATTGGGGGACTGCGTAGTACGTCGGAAGCGTGCTGAGTCATCTGATGCGGTGGCCCTACTGACTGATCCGTGGGTGTTTGGTTCGGCCCGGTAGGTGGCAACCACCCATAGCGCCTGCAGTGTGCCGGAGACCCACGGCAGAGTGTCGGCGTGCCGAAAGATGCTTACCGGGCACAGAACCCAGATTCCAATGCGTCACGCGTTCCCGGCCACGGCCAGCCTCAGGCGGTGCGACACGCGGAAAGCAACCAGACGCGGTCGAACCCGTGGAGCGCCTAAACTCAGGCGGAATGAGGGTCGGCATCGACTTCGGGACCACGCACACGGTCGTGGCGGTCGTCGACAGGGGCAACTATCCCGTCGCGTCGTTCGACGGGATGGACACATGGCCCTCGATCGTCGCTGCGAACCCCGCTGGAGAGCTGCGCTTCGGTTTGGACGCTGCCGCCGTCCGCCACGAGCCGGGTTGGTCAGTTCTCCGGTCGTTCAAACGTCTCATCAACGACGCCGGGCCTCGAACCGAGGTGGACCTGAGCGGGCGTTCCTACCCGCTGACTGACCTCCTTACGAGCTTCCTTGCCCAACTGAAGAGCGACCTTTACCATCGCTCGAACACCGGCCTCGCGCCGGGCGAGCGTGTCGAGGCCGCGATCAGCGTGCCGGCCAACGCCTCGAGCGCCCAACGCTTTCTGACGCTGGACGCCTTCGCCAAGGCGGGATTTGAAGTGGTCGCGCTCCTAAACGAGCCGTCCGCGGCGGGCTTCGAGTATGCCCATCGGTACCGGTCCACCCTCACCGCTAAGCGCGAGTACGTCGTGATCTACGACCTTGGGGGCGGCACGTTTGACGCCTCGCTTCTGAAGATGACGGGACGTTGCAACGAGGTCGTCACGAGTGAAGGCATTCGACGCCTCGGTGGCGACGACTTCGACGCGGCGATCCTGAAGTTGGTCCGCAAGGGAGCGAAGCTCGGCGAAGTGGACGCCGCGACATTTGACCTTCTGCTCGAGGAATGCGCCGTGCGGAAGGAAGCGGTCGGGCCAAACACGTGCCGCTTCCTAATGGACCTTTCCGCGGCCGGCCGGCCGCCGTTCTCGTGCGGGATCGACGACGTCTACGCGGCCTGCGCGCCACTCGTCGACAAGACGGTCGAGGTCCTCTCCCGTGTGCTGTGCGACCCGGCCCGAGACGGCGGCGATGTGCCCTGGTCCGACGTGGCGGGTATCTACGTGGCAGGAGGGGCAGGGAGCTTCCCGCTCGTCGGCCGAAGGCTGCGCGGGACGTTCGGCGAGAAGCGCGTAAAGCGCTCACCGCACCCCTTTGCCGCGACGGCCATCGGGCTCGCGGTCTTCCTCGACAAGGAGGCCGGCTTCGCGCTGTCTGAACGCCTCTCGCGAAATTTCGGGGTCTTCCGCGAGGCGCGCGCGGGCGAGGACATCATCTTCGACCCGATCCTGCCGAAGGACGCCCCGCTCCCCGCCGATGGCCGGCCTCCGCTCGTCGTCACGCGGAAGTACCGCGCAGCGCACAACATCGGACACTTCCGGTTCGTGGAGTGCAGCCGCCTGCTCGATGGCCGCCCCGACGGGGACGTGACGCCCTACGATCCGGTCTACTTCCCGTTCGACCCGAACCTGCACGACAAGGAGGACCTCGCGCGCCGATCGGTCGGCCGACGCGAGGATGGGCCCGATGTCGAGGAGCGCTACGTCGTCACACCCGGCGGCGCGGTGGAGGTGACCCTCACAACGCGGCCGGCCGCCTTCACACGGAGCTTCCGGCTGGCGCGACGCGCCCCGTGAGCCCCTCAAGCGTCGGCGACATCGGGCCCGCCGCAACCCGGACTTGTCGCCTCGCGCACCGGTAGGTTGACCCTCCCGACGACGGAGCCGATGTGTATTTCTTTCGCGAATATCCGCTTAGCCCAGGGCGTTTCGTTATGGCGACGTTATCGCCCGGCTTCGGCACCCACGGCCGGTGCACCTGCCGCCGCCCGGCGCGCCAGTCCCGCTTGACCCGCCCCGCGCGGCGGGTGGTGCGCTCCGAGCCCGCATAGACGAGCCCAATCCGGCTGCTAGTCCACCACATCCGCGCGGATCCGCACGCGCGAGCGCTCGACCGACTCCTCGAGCTTCGGCAGAAAATCGTCGATCGGCCGCGGCTCGGCGCGGCACTAGGTCGGCCGGCGCTGTTTCGTGCGGCTACCCAATGCTGAGCATGTGATACGTACACGCCGCCAACTTGGCGGCACCGCGAAACGAACCCATCAGCGATCATTTTCAGGCCCTCCAAAACCCCGTGACGGCCGCTGCGATCTCGCGGTCTACCCCTCGATCGATTTCGCTGCAGTATTGATGCCGCGTTTCAGGCACTGATCAGCGTCGCCGCGTGCCGGCAGGCGCCGCTCTTCGCGATTGACGTCGGCCACGATGTCGCGCTCGCCAGCCCTGACGAGTCGCTTCGTCGATCTCGACCTGCGTCACAAGTTCGCCTCCGGAGTCGCCAACGCCCATGTCGGTACCGCAGCCAAACGGAGGCGCCAGTCCAGACCGGTCCTCGATGATCCGGGCAGCGAACTAGCATGATCCGAAGAGTTACCCGAAGGCGGAGCACCCGGTGGCCAGTCCCACGACACCGACGCGCAGCACACGCTCTTGACGGGTGCCCGAGAAGACTGACCACGATTGGTGTAGCCCAACGGCTGTTGTGGCCACAGTTGTCAGGC
>JBKOYU010000730.1:0-1908 GCA_046725575.1 Actinomycetota bacterium
GATGTCGTCCGGGCCGCGACACAGGGTCGCGCGGCCCACCCAGTACACCTGGCCCGGGTCGCTGAGATCGACCTGACGCAGTGCCCGCGTGTACGTTTCGACGGCATCCGACGCGACTGGCAGCCCCGCGATCGCGAGGGCATGTGCGAATCCTGCGACCCCGACCAGCGGGTCTCCGATGTCCGCCATTCGCGTGTCACCCGGCCAGCAGTCGGTCCAGCCCGGCCCTGGCGACCCGCTCCAGGTCCTCGTGGTACTTGACGACCGCCCCGAGCGTCGCCGCGGCGGTCTGCGCGTCGAGTACGTCGCGATCGAGTTCACGCAGGGCCCTCGCCCAGTCCAGCGACTCGGCAACACCGGGAGGCTTGACCAGTTCCATGCCACGCAAGGCGTGGACGGCGCGTGCCACCTGGTCGGCGAGCGCCTCTGCGATGCCCGGGAGGCGGCGGCGAAGAATCGCGATCTCGCGCGCCAGATCCGGATGTTCGAGCCAGTGGTAGAGGCAGCGCCGCTTGAGGGCGTCGTGCACGTCACGGGTGCGGTTGGACGTGAGGACCACCAGCGGCGGCGTTGCCGCACGGACCTCGCCGAGCTCGGGGATGGTGACGGCGTTTTCGTCGAGCACCTCGAGCAGGAACGCCTCGAATTCGTCGTCGGCCCGGTCGATTTCGTCGACCAGCAGCACGCACGGCGCTTCGGTGAGCGCCCGCAGCAGCGGTCGCGCCAGCAGGAACCGCTCGGTGTAGAGCGAACGTTCCGCGGATTCGGCCTCGAGGTGTCCGGCGCTGGCCGCCTCCAGGGTCCGCAGGTGCAGCAGCTGCCGCGGGAAATCCCAGTCGTAGAGCGCCTGCGCCGCGTCGATGCCTTCGTGGCACTGCAGCCGGATCAGCGGCAGATGTAGCGCCTCCGCCAATGCGGCGGCGAGGGAGGTCTTGCCGGTGCCGGGTTCGCCCTCGCAGAACAGCGGTCGGCCCATGCGCAATGCCAGGTACGCGGCCGTCGCCACGCCGTCGTCGGCGAGGTAGCCGGTGGCCTCGAGCGCCTGTGCCAGTTCCGTCGGCGACCCGACAGTCGGCGTGGAATCTCCCACGTCCGCGAGCCTAGGTGAGGGCGTGGCGCAAAAGGGCAGACATCAGGCCGGCGTTATCGTCGGAAGGGTGATACCGCTACCGCGTGCGTGGCTGTTGGCCAGCGCATTGCTCGTGGGAATCGCGGTCGGGCAGATCGCGGCTATCGCATCGACGCTGCTGGTGAAGGCCACCATCCGACCCGACGTCGTGATCGTGCTCGTCGTCGGTATTCCCAGCGCGATCGGCATGCTGCTGATCCTGTTCTCGGGGCGACGATGGGTGACCGCCCTTGGCGCGTTCATCCTCGCCATCGCGCCGGGGTGGTTCGGTGTGCTCGTCTTGATCCAGGTGGTCTACGGTGCCTGAGCAGCCGTACAGGGGAACACATCGCCATCGCCCACCGGTGGGGTGGCATCCCCCGCGGAAGGCGCCAGAGGCGACAGACACCGGCCTGGACACCCTGCCCGGCGAGCCGACCCAGCCTTTCACGCCGACCTTCACCGGCGACTTTCCCGCCCAGCCCGATCCGGTGACGCCACTGGCCGCCCAGCCCGATCCCGTCGACGCCCCGTCCGAGCCGTTGCCGGCTCCCGCACCGCCGGTGGTCGTGCCAGGCGCCTATGAGTACCTCAAGCGGTGGACGTTCGTCCTCGTCTTGGCGGCGGTGTGGATCGTCGCGGCCGCCGCCGGGCTGGGCCTCTACTACTGGTGGTTCCACTCGCTGAACAAGACGCCACCCGTGTTCGTGGTGCTGCTTTTTGTGATCGTCTGCACGGTCGGCAGCCTGGTGGCCGCGATGGTGAGCAACAAGCCGCTGGTTTCGGCGCTGGCGATCGGG
>JBKOYU010000755.1:0-3046 GCA_046725575.1 Actinomycetota bacterium
GTTATGGCACGCCGTTGGGCTGAAAGCGTGCACTAACCGGCCACTCGACCCCTAGAAAGGAACAGCATGGGGCAGTTCGACGAGAAGGTCGCGATCGGCCAGATCTTCAACGTCGACGGAGGGCAGATCATCCGATCATGAGCACCGCGAAACTGGGGTACATCGGCCTCGGCAAGATGGGCGCGCCGATGGCCAAGCGGCTTGTCGAATGGCCGGGCGGGGTCACGGTTTTCGATGTGCGCGCCGAGGCGATGACGCCGCTGGCCGAAGCCGGCGCCTCGCTCGCCGACAGCGTCGCCGATGTCGCAACCGCCGACATCATCAGCGTCACGGTGCTCAACGACGAGCAGGTGCGGGACGTGGTGGGCGAACTGGCGGTCAACGCCAAGCCGGGGACGGTCATCGCGATCCACTCGACCATCCGCCCCGACACCGCGGTGAAACTCGCCGAACAGCTTGCGCCGCAGGGCATTCACATTGTCGACGCGCCGGTGACTGGCGGTGATCGCGCGGCCAAGAAGGGTGAGCTGGCCGTGATGGTCGGTGCGACCGACGAGGCGCTCGCACTCGTCCAGGAGCCGTTCTCGCAATGGGCATCCCTGATCGTTCATGCTGGCGGGCCCGGTGCGGGAACGCGAATGAAGCTGGCGCGCAACATGTTGCACTTCATCTCCTTCACCGCGGCGTGCGAGGCGTTGAAGCTTGCGGAAGCGGCAGGCATCAACCTGCAGAACCTCGGAAACGTTGTCCGCCACAGCGACAAACAGAGCGGCGGCGCCGGCATGGTCATGTTCCGCGACGACACGAAACCCCTTACCCCGGACCACTTCCTGTACCAGCCGTTCGTGCACACCCGCGGGCTCGGCGAGAAAGACCTCAGCCTAGCGCTCGCGCTCGGCCATAGCCTTGGTGTCGATCTGCCGTTGGCGGAGGTGGCGCTGGAGAACCTCGCGGCCGGTCTCGGCGTGCCGCATACGAAGGAGTAGCCATGGACGAACTGCGTAAGAAGGGCCTCGCGAAGATGAACGAGGTCTACGGCTGGGAGATGCCGGACATGCCCGGCGAATACTTCGCGCTGACCGTCGACCACCTCTTCGGCACCATCTGGAGCCGCCCCGGCCTGTCGATGCGCGACCGGCGGATGATGTTGCTCGGCGTGCTGGCCGCTCAGGGCATGGAAGAGCTACTGGAGGTGCAGGCCAACGCGATCCTGCACAACGGGGAGATGACCCGGGAAGAAATGCGCGAGATCGCGATCTTCCTCACCCACTACGTCGGCTTCCCGCTGGGCTCGAAAGTCGACGGCGCGTTCAAACGAGTGGTGGCCAAGCGCAAGAAGGCCGAGGAGAAGGGCGCGGCCCGAGATAGCAAGGACAACGTCAACGACGCGGTGCAGATGCATGTCGGCAGGAACCTTCATGAAAAGTAGGTACGCCGCGCTGTCTCGCGACCAGCTGGCAACGCTGGTACCCGAACTGCTGCTGATCGGCCAGCTCACCGACCGATCCGGAATGGGTTGGTGTATAAAGCCTTTCGGTCGCGAAGAGATGCAGCAGATCGCGATCGAGGAGTATTTGGGCGCCAGCCCGATCTACACCAGGCGGATGCAGAAGGCATTGAAGTATGAGGGCGAGGACGTCGTCACGATCTTCAAGGGCATGCAGCTGGACATCGGCGCCCCGCCTCAGTTCATGGATTTCCGCTACACCGTGCACGACCGCTGGCACGGCGAGTTTCATCTCGACCACTGCGGGGCGCTGCTCGATCTCGAGCCGATGGGTGAGGACTACGTCCGCGGCATGTGTCACGACATCGAGGACCCGACCTTCGACGCCACCGCGGCGGCCACTAACCGTAAGGCCCAGGTGAGGCCGATCCACCGTCCGCCCCGGGTACCCGCCGATCGGCACCCGCACTGCGCATGGACCGTGATCATCGACGTGTCGTATCCATCCGTCGGCGACAGTCCCGCGCTCGATGTCATTCGCCGAACCCACGCCGCGAGAACCGAACTCGACCCGATCGATCCCGATGGCGAGGGACAGTCGGATTACTCGGGCGCGCTGGTATCGGATTTCGACTTCGGCTCGTTCTCACACTCCGCGCTGGTGCGCATCGCCGACGAGGTGTGCCTGCAGATGCATCTGTTGAACCTGGGCTTTGTCCTCGCGGTCGGCAAGCGAGCGGGCACCGATACCGAACTTGCCAAGAAGATTTGCACCAAGCAGCTCACCGGCATCGCGGGAATCGCCGCCGAACGTATTCATCGTGCACTCAATCTGCCGAGCGGGATCGAGGGTGCGATCCGCACGCTCGAGCTGCACCCGATGCTCAACCCGGCGGCCTACGTGACCGCTGAGTTCCGGCCGGACACCGTCGAGGTGCGCAGGTCACCCGCACATGAGGACGGCGCGTGGGTGTCGTTGGTCGGCCCGGGTGAGAGCCGGCCGCTGCAGGCGAGTGTTGCGGCGATCGACCCGCATCTCGATGTGGAGATTGCAGGGACCGACGCCGAGTGGACGGCACGCGTGATCGAGACCGATACGGCGGCAAAGGAATTGCGGGAGGTGTCGGTGGTGCGTTTCAGTGGCGGCTCGACGTTTGTGTTCGAGCCGAGGAAATCGCTGCCACTGACAGTGGTCTAAATAGGTGCATCTGGCGGCGGCACCAGTCACTTAGGGTAAGGCAATGGTGCTCAACCGACGATTGTGCCCGAGGACCACTGCGTTGCTGACGTTGTTCACCACGATTCTCGCGCTCGCCGGTTGTTCGACGTCCACGACGGAACGCGAGTCGTCCACAGCGGCTTTCGGGACGTCCACGACGAGATCCGAGTCGGCCACAACCGATAGCGCTCCTACCGCGTCCTCGTCAGCTATCGCGCTGCCTGATGTAGACCTTTCGCGGCTGGCCGACCTCAGAGACGACTTTCCAGCCGGTTTCAATGCGGCACCACCGTCGGAGCCGGGCAAGGAATCGGCTGAATACGCATACCTCGTCGGCGATACCGTGTCGTACGGCAGGCCCTTCACCGTCAACCCGCCGC
>JBKOYU010000791.1:0-6017 GCA_046725575.1 Actinomycetota bacterium
CTTCTGCCGTGTGCTGCCTGACTCAGATCCGGACCGCGCCCGGCTGCCGGATACCCGCGGCCCGGTGATGGCGAAGACCACACCGCCGAACATCACCAGGAAACCGATCACGGACAGAATGGGGAAGCTGCCAATCATCGTGGCTTTGAACGCGACACCGCAAACCAGCATGGCCAGACCGATCACGAAAAGTGCGGCCCCCTGCAGACGGCGGCGAGCCGAGGGTGCGCGCAGAGTCCCACCGCGAACGCTGGACGCGAACTTGGGGTCCTCGGCATAGAGCGCGCTCTCGATCTGGTCGAGCATGCGCTGCTCATGATCGGAGAGTGGCATTCGTCCCTCCTTGCCGGCCCTGCCGTCTAACTGTTCAAACTCGTGTATGCCCGCATTCACGGGCGCCTAACAGTCATGATACGAGGTCAATCTGAGCCGTACCACCTTGTTGAGGGACGATTCTATGACGGGCGCGGTCGTTGTGAGCCAGCACCTCTCCCAACCAATAATGGTGTGGACGACACCGCTTGACACCCGGAGGGCAACGAGAAGTTGGCGACATTTCTCATCGATCTGTCGCCGAGCGATATGCAACGCCGGCTCGGTGACGCGCTCGCGGTGTATGTCGACGCCATGCGCTACCCGCGGGGCACCGAAGACCAGCGCGCGTCGATGTGGCTCGAGCACACCCGCAGGCACGGCTGGAAGGCCGTCGCGGCGGTGGAGGTGCCCGATCGCGACGACATCAGCCCCGCGGCGTTCGCCGCAGCGCCGATGCTCGGGGTCGCCTACGGCTATTGCGGCGCGCCGGACCAGTGGTGGCAGCAACAGGTGGTGGCCGGTCTGCATCGGGTCGGCGCCGACAGGATGCGGATCGCGGAACTGATGACGAGCTATTTCGAGCTGACCGAGCTGCACATCGCGCCTCGCGCGCAGGGCCGCGGCCTAGGCGAGGCGTTGGCCCGACGGCTGCTCGCCGACCGCGGCGAGGCACACGTGCTGCTGTCGACGCCCGAGATCAACGGCGAAGCGAACCGGGCGTGGCGGCTGTATCGACGGCTCGGGTTCACCGACATCATCCGCGGCTACCACTTCGCCGGCGATCCGCGCGCCTTCGCGATCCTGGGCCGGGCTCTGCCCCTGTGAGACCACCCGGTCTGGCACGATGACCACGTGCCCGTCCGTTCCCGCCGGATCCGCAAGCTCGCCGTCGCGTTGCTGCTGCTGCTCGTCGTGCCGATGGCGGTGGGCTGTGTGCGGGTGCGGGCGTCGATCACGGTGTCGCCGGACGACCGGGTGTCGGGTCAGATCGTCGCCGCGGCCAAACCCCGCAACGCCGACGACAAGGGTCCGCAGCTGCTCAACAACCTGCCGTTCGCCCAGAAAGTGGCGGTCTCCGACTACAACCGCGACGATTTCGTCGGCTCGCAGGCCGTCTTCTCCGACCTGACCTTCGCCGAGCTGCCCCAGCTGGCCAACATGAACCGAGACGCCGCAGGTGTCGACATCTCGCTGCGCCGCGCCGGCGACCTGGTCATCCTCGAGGGCCGCGCCGACCTCACGTCGCTGGGCGACCCCGAGGCCGACGTGTCGCTTTCGGTGTCCTTCCCCGGCGAGGTGACGACGACCAACGGTGACCAGGTGTCGTCGGAGGTCGTCGAATGGAAGCTGCGGCCCGGTGTGGTCACCGCCATGAGCGCCCAGGCCCGCTACACCGATCCCAGTGCCCGCTCGTTCACCGGCGCGGCGATCTGGCTTGGCATCGCGTCGTTTCTGGTGGCCGGGATCGTCGGCGGGCTTGCGTACATGAGCCGGGACCGCTCGCCGCGTCCGTCGTGAACGCGAATTGTCAGCGAATGCCCCTGGTGGATCGGCGCCCCTGACTTGGTGCAAAACCCGTCGCACGCTCTACTCTGAATGCACTCGGGGGCGAGTACTAGGAGACTTACGTTCGGAAAGGGGCGCCCGCTGAGCGTGGATGCAGCGGCACCGTCAGCCGTCGAGTTGGCAGGCGCGGTCACCGACCAATTGCGGGAGTATCTCCGCAATCGTCGCAACGACGCCGCGTATATCGGCACCGACTACGCGGAGTTGACCGCCGCCCTCGAGGAATTCGTACTGCGCGGTGGTAAACGGCTGCGCCCGGCGTTCGCCTACTGGGGCTGGCGTGCGGTGGCGGACGAGGGCGCGGATCCCGTCGATCCGTCGAAGCTGCGGCTGTTCTCGGCCCTGGAGCTGCTGCACGCGTGCGCGCTGGTACACGACGATGTGATCGACGCCTCGGCCACCCGCCGCGGGCTGCCGACCGTGCACCGGCTGTTCACCGACAAGCACCGCACCAGCCAGTGGCACGGGTCGTCCGAACAGTTCGGGCTTTCCGCGGCGATTCTGCTGGGCGACCTAGCGCTGGTGTGGGCCGACGACATCGTCGCCACCGCCGACCTGCCGGCCGACGCACACGTGCGGGTACGGCGTGTCTGGTCGGCCATCCGGACCGAGGTGCTCGGCGGGCAGTACCTCGACATCGTCGCCGAATCCAGTGGCGCGGAGTCGGTGGCGTCGGCGATGACGGTCAACATCTACAAGACCGCGTCCTACACGATCTCCCGCCCGTTGCAGTTCGGCGCCGCGGCCGCCGCCGACCGCCCCGACGTGCTCGCCGCTTTCCACGAGCTCGGAACCAACCTGGGCGTGGCGTTCCAGCTGCGCGACGACGTGCTCGGCGTGTTCGGTGACCCGGCGGTCACGGGCAAGCCGTCCGGCGACGACCTGCGCTCCGGTAAGCGCACGGTGCTGCTGGCCGAGGCAGTCGAGCGGGCCGAGAAGGTGGACCCCGTCGCGGCCAAACTCTTACGCACGTCGATCGGAACCGAGCTGTCCGACGCCCAGGTGAAGGAACTGTGCCTGGTCATCGAATCGGTCGGGGCGCTGGCCGCGGTCGAGGAGCGCATCGACTCACTCGCCCGTTGCTCGCTGGAGATCCTCAACGCTGCGCCGATCGACGTCCAGGCCAAGGTCGGCCTCTCCGAGCTCGCCAGATTGGCCGCGAACCGGTCCGCCTAGGGGCATGACAACGCCGACGCCGACGCAGGCCCCGAAAACCGGGCCGGCGCACCATCTTTGGAGGCTGACGAGCTTCGCGACGTCACCGCAGGCACGGCCGGCACTGCTGGGCGCCGTGGGTGCCGTGTTGATCACCGCAGGCGGGCTTGGCGCGGGCAGCACCCGGCTGCACGATCCGCTGCTGGAGTCGCTGCACGTGTCCTGGCTTCGGTTCGGTCACGGCCTGGTGCTGTCGTCGGTGCTGCTGTGGGCGGGCGTGGCGCTGATGCTGATCGCCTGGCTGTGGCTGGGTCGGCGGGTGATCGACCGCACCGCAAGCGAATACACGATGGTGGCGACGACGGGGTTCTGGCTGGCGCCGCTGTTGCTGTCCGTTCCCGTGTTCAGTCGCGACACCTACTCGTATCTGGCCCAGGGCGCGCTGCTGCGCGACGGCTTGGACCCGTACGTCGTCGGCCCGATCGACAATCCGAACTCGTTGCTGGACAACGTGAGTCCGATCTGGACGACGACGACCGCGCCGTACGGGCCTGCGTTCATTCTGGTCGCGAAGTTCGTCACGATGCTGGTGGGCAACGACGTGGTGGCGGGGACCATGCTGTTGCGGCTGTGCATGCTGCCCGGCCTGGCCCTGTTGATCTGGGCGGCGCCGCGGGTGGCCCGCCATGTCGGCGCCGACGGTGCGGCCGCGCTGTGGATCTGCGTGTTGAACCCGTTGGTGATCATTCACCTGATGGGTGGCGTGCACAACGAGATGCTGATGGTCGGGTTGATGGTGGCAGGCATCGCGCTGACCTTCGACGGCCGCCGCATCTGGGGCGTCAGCCTGATCGCGGTCGCGGTGGCGGTGAAAGCCACGGCGGGACTTGCGCTTCCGTTCATGGTCTGGGTGTGGATGCGTGACCTCCGCGACAGGCGGGGATACGCGAGGGTGAAGGCGTTCGCGGCGGCGACGGCGGCATCGGCGCTGATATTCATCGCGGTATTCGCGGTGTTGTCGTTGCTGGCCGGGGTCGGCCTTGGCTGGCTGACCGCGCTGGCCGGCTCGGTGAAGATCATCAACTGGCTGACCGTGCCGACCGCCGCGGCGAATCTGGTCAACGTGTTCGGCAGCCTGCTGTTGCCGGTGAACTTCTACGCCGTACTCGACGTCACCCGGATCGTCGGGATCGCGATCATCGCGATCTCACTTCCCTTGCTGTGGTGGCGGTTTCGCCATACCGATCGCGAGGCGCTGATCGGCATCGCGTTGGTGATGCTCGTGGTGGTGCTGTTCGTCCCCGCCGCGCTGCCGTGGTACTACACGTGGCCGCTGGCTGTGGTGGCCGCGCTTTGGCAGACGCGGCAGGCGATTGCGGTGATCGCGGGGCTGTCGACGTGGATCACGGTGATCTGGAAGCCCGACGGTGCACACGGCATGTACTCGTGGATACATGTACTGCTCGCCACGGCATGCGCTGCGGTGGCGTGGTATTCGCTCTACAAGGCGCCTAGTAGGCCATCGCCTGGGCCCGACGCACCACTTCCCGGGCCTGATGCGAGTGCAGCGCATCGACCGGCCGGGCATTAGCCTGCCGGTCAGTCGTGCCGTCGCGGCGGATGGTCAGTGACGGGTCGGGCGTGAACAACCAGCGCACGATCTCGGTGTCGCGGTAGCCGCCGTCGTGCAGCACCACGAGCAGACCGGGCAGGCTCTTCACCACGTGCCCGGTCTCGTCGAAGAACACCTTGGGCACCACCACCGCGCCCTCGCGGCGCACCCCGACCAGGTGCCCTTCCCGCAGCTGTTGATGCACCTTCGTGACAGGAACCCCGAGCAAATCGGCAACGGAGGGTAGGTCGTAGACGGCCTCGCCGGGGTCGAGAACGTCGTCGGCGGCCGGAATGCTGCTCACCGCACTGAGTCTAAGACGAAGGGGGCGGCTCGTAACATGTCTTCGGTGGAGGCCTACCAGCAATCTGACCCGCTCGTGGGGGCCGTGCTGGACGGCCGATACCACGTCGAGGCGATGATCGCGACGGGCGGCATGTCCGCGGTGTACCGCGGGCTCGATCTACGGCTGGACCGGCCGGTGGCGCTGAAGATCATGGATTCCCGGTATGCCGGCGACAACCAGTTCCTGACCCGGTTCCAGCGCGAAGCGCGGGCGGTGGCGCGGCTGAAGGATCCCGGCCTGGTCGCGGTCTACGACCAGGGCATCGACGGCCAGCACCCGTTCCTGGTGATGGAGCTCATCGAGGGCGGCACGCTGCGCGAACTGCTGCGTGAGCGCGGCCCGATGCCGCCGCACGCCGTCGCCGCGGTGCTGCGCCCGCTGCTCGGCGGCCTCGCGGTGGCGCATCGGGCGGGGCTGGTGCACCGCGATATCAAGCCGGAGAATGTGCTGATCTCCGACGACGGTGACGTCAAGATCGCCGACTTCGGTTTGGTGCGGGCGGTCGCCGAAGCCAAGATCACCTCCACCAGCGTGATTTTGGGCACCGCTGCGTACCTCTCGCCCGAGCAAGTCAGCACCGGCGACGCCGGGCCGCGCAGCGATGTGTACTCCGTCGGCATCCTGGCCTACGAGCTGCTGACCGGCGCCACGCCGTTCACCGGCGACTCCGCGCTCGCGGTGGCATACCAGCGGATGGACAACGACGTCTCGCCTCCGAGCACGGTGATCGCCGGTGTGCCAACGCAATTCGACGAACTAGTGCTACATGCCACCGCTCGCGAACCCGCCGAGCGGTACGCCGACGCCCAAGACATGCGCACCGAACTCGACGCGATCGTCGACGAACTGGGCCTGCCGGCGTTTCGGGTGCCGGCTCCGCGCAATTCGGCTCAGCACACGTCAGCGGCGCTGTATCACAGCCAGGTTCGCCAGCAGCGCGCCACCACCGAAGCCACCGCCCGGGTCGCGCCCGCGCCGCGCCAGCATACCCGCGAACTCACCCGCGACGACTGGCGGCCGCAA
>JBKOYU010000718.1:0-4071 GCA_046725575.1 Actinomycetota bacterium
ATCGAGAACGCACAGGCCCGGCTGGCCGCGCTGTCGATACTGATCGGCACCGTCGCCGCGACGGGTCCCGGTGTGACGCTGACGATCGAGGACGCCGCGCCTGGCGTGCCTGCCGAGACCATGCTCGACGTCATCAACGAGCTACGGGCGGCCGGCGCCGAGGCGATGGAGATCCGCGGCGGGGCAGCAGCCATCCGGGTCGGCGTAGACACCTGGGTGGTCGGGACGCCCGGCGCGCTCGTCGTGGACACCGCGACGCTGAATCCGCCGTATTCGGTTCTGGCGATTGGTGATCCGCCGACGCTGGCGGCGGCGATGAACATCCCCGGCGGCGCGATGGACAGCGTGGAGCGCGTCGGCGGCAAGATGGTGGTACAACAATCCGACCGCGTCGACGTAACCGCCTTGCGGCTACCGAAACCCCGCCAATACGCTCAGCCAGTCAAATGAGCACCTGTCCACGAGGAGCGCCGTGAGCGAAATCCCAGCCGACCTGTACTACACCGAGGAACACGAGTGGGTGCAGCGCACCAGCGATGACACCGTACGGGTCGGCATCACCGACTATGCCCAGTCGGCGCTCGGCGACGTGGTGTTCGTCCAGTTGCCGGACGTCGGCGCCGACCTGACGGCAGGCGAGTCGTTTGGTGAGGTGGAATCGACCAAGTCGGTGTCGGACCTTTACGCGCCCGTCAGCGCGAAAGTCGTTGCGGTCAACGGTGATCTGGAAGCAAACCCGCAACTGGTCAACTCCGACCCCTACGGCGAAGGGTGGCTCATTGATCTGCAAATCGGCGCCGCTGCTCTGGACGAAGGCCTGCGCGGATTACTTGACGCGGACGGCTACCGCACCACCGTGACCGAATGACGAGTTGTTAGGGTTTCTGTTAGCAGAGGTCAACACAGGCGGATCCGGCGGTGCTGGACACAATGAGGTCCACCGCGCGGTACGGTCGACACCAGACGAACAACGGCCGGGGCCCGGCCTGATATCGCCACAGCAGCCAGTGAGGAGCAGCGGGTGACGGACAAGGACCAGAACTCTGGGGCTGACCAGACGTCTGACGAAGTCACCGTGGAAACGACATCCGTTTTCCGCGCCGACTTCCTCAACGAACTGGAAGCCCCTGCCGCGGCGGGCGCCGAGGGAGCGGTCTCCGGGGTGGAGGGTCTGCCGGTCGGCTCGGCGTTGCTCGTCGTGAAGCGCGGGCCCAACGCCGGCTCGCGATTCCTGCTCGACCAGCCCACCACGTCGGCCGGTCGACATCCCGACAGCGACATCTTCCTCGACGACGTCACGGTGAGCCGTCGCCATGCCGAGTTCCGCTTGGAGAGTGGCGAGTTTCAGGTCGTCGACGTGGGCAGCCTCAACGGCACCTACGTCAACCGCGAGCCCGTCGACTCCGCGGTGCTGGCCAACGGCGACGAGGTGCAGATCGGCAAGTTCCGCCTGGTGTTTCTGACCGGGCCCAAGGGCGACGACGACAGCGGCCCGGGCGGCTAAGCGATGAGCGCTCGCGCGAAGAGCCGATGACACAGCCCGACGTCCGCTCATCCTTGGCCGGGATGTCGATCGGAGCGGTCCTCGATCTGCTACGAGGCGACTTCCCGGACGTGACCATCTCCAAGATCCGGTTTCTGGAGGCCGAAGGGCTGGTCACCCCTGAGCGCACCGCGTCGGGGTATCGGCGGTTCACCGCCTACGATTGCGCGCGCCTGCGGTTCATCCTGACCGCCCAGCGCGATCAGTATCTGCCGTTGAAGGTCATCAAGGCGCAGCTGGACGCCCAGCCCGACGGCGAGCTGCCGCAGAGCGGATCCGCTTACGGCGTACCGCGTTTGGTCTCTGTGGACCCACGGTCGGACACAGCGCCCGACGAGAGCGCCACCGGTGTCGCGCCGACCCAGGTGCGGCTGCGGCGCGAAGATCTGCTGGCCCGATCGGGCATCGATGAGGCCCTGCTGACCGAGCTGATCAAGGCAGGGGTGATCAAGTCGGGGCCGGCGGGCTTCTTCGACGAGCACTCGGTGGTGATCGCCCAGTGCGCCAGGGCGCTGACGGAGTACGGCGTGGAACCGCGGCACCTGCGGGCGTTCCGCTCGGCGGCCGACCGACAGTCCGATCTGATCGCCCAGATCGCGGGTCCGGTGGTCAAGGCGGGCAAGGCCGGGGCCCGTGACCGCGCCGACGATCTGGCCCGCGAGGTGGCCGCGCTGGCGATCACGTTGCACACGTCGCTGATCAAGTCCGCTGTACGCGACGTTCTGGATCGCTGAGGATTAGACTCGTTTTGATGGCTTTTAGGCTGGCTTCTTTCGTGCGGAGGGCAGACACAGATGGGTGAAGTTCGTGTGGTCGGCATTCGCGTGGAGCAGCCCCAGAATCAGCCGGTGCTGCTGCTGCGGGAAGCCAACGGTGACCGCTACTTGCCGATCTGGATCGGCCAGCCGGAGGCCGCGGCGATCGCGCTTGAACAACAGGGCCACGAGCCTGCGCGGCCGTTGACCCACGACCTGATCCGAGATCTCATTGCCGCGCTTGGTCATTCGCTCAAGGAGGTCCGCATCGTCGACCTCCAGGAGGGCACCTTCTACGCGGACCTGATCTTCGACCGCGACATCAAGGTGTCGGCGCGGCCGTCGGATTCGGTGGCCATCGCGCTGCGCGTCGGTGTCCCGATCTACGTCGAGGAGGCGGTGCTTGCCGAGGCCGGCCTGCTGATTCCCGACGAGAACGACGAGGAAGCGTCGGGAGCGGTCCGCGAGGACGAGGTCGAGAAGTTCAAGGAGTTTCTCGACAGCGTGTCGCCCGACGACTTCAAGGCGACGTAAGAGGCCAGTCCAGCGCTTTTGTCACGGAAACATCTCGTCGCGCTCGACACGCGGCGTGGGTTTCTGTCAACGGTGAATTGGGCAGCCATACTTGACGGCGACGAGCAGTAATGGCTCGACGGGAAGCGTATGCTCGACACATTCGGGCTTTGGCAAACGTGCGCCCATGCAGGTCACAGACGCGAGTTCGATCGGCGAGAGGATTCGAAAGTGGGAGACACGCCACGTCAAGAGCAGCTGGACCTGTCCACCAGCAGCGGGCCCGCTGAACCGCCGGCCAGTGCGCCCAGCGAACCCGTGCAGGCCGGTCTGTTCCCCGACAACTCGGTGCCGGACGAACTTGTGGGCTACCGCGGGCCCAGCGCCTGCCAGATCGCCGGAATCACCTACCGCCAGCTGGATTACTGGGCGCGCACGTCGCTCGTCGTGCCGTCCATCCGCAGCGCGGCAGGGTCGGGCAGCCAGCGGCTCTACTCGTTCAAGGACATCCTGGTTCTCAAGATCGTCAAGCGGCTGCTGGACACCGGCATCTCGCTGCACAACATCCGCGTCGCCGTCGACCACCTGCGTCAGCGCGGCGTTCGCGATCTGGCCAACATCACGCTGTTCTCCGACGGCACCACGGTCTACGAGTGCACCTCCGCCGAGGAAGTCGTCGACCTGCTGCAGGGCGGCCAGGGCGTGTTCGGCATCGCGGTGTCCGGCGCCATGCGGGAGCTGACCGGCGCCATCGCCGACTTCCCCGGTGAGCGCGCCGACGGCGGCGAGTCGATCGCCGCGCCCGAGGATGAGCTGGCCTCGCGGCGCAAGCATCGCGACCGCAAGATCGGCTGATACCGCCGATTCGCTGGCCAGCCGGTAAACTCGTTAGCGCATCGCCCTTGTGCGGGAGAGTTCCGTGACCGCCAGCCACGGACGCCGAAGGAGCAACACCTCTCCGTCAACCTCTCAGGCACCCAGGACCGCGCAAGGCCCCGATGCCTCTGGAAAGCGGTAAGCGACCTGCTTACCCGCCCATGGGGAAAGGTGCCTTCGCGCAAGGCCGCCGAATCTCTCAGGCGCCCGGAACGGGTTGACGACAGAGGGGGAGGAGCCCAGCGGTTCCTGCCCTAACGCGTCGGGAGTACACGTCAGTGTTCGATCACAACCAACACAACTTCGCCGATCGCCACATCGGACCGGACGCCGATGCCGTCGCGGCGATGCTCAAGACCATCGGCGTTGGATCTCTCGACGAAC
>JBKOYU010000225.1:0-12268 GCA_046725575.1 Actinomycetota bacterium
GGCCCTGAACCTGTGGGTCGGCTACTTCCCCACCGTGCAGAACGCGTGGAATCAGCTGACCGCGGGACCGCTGCCCGACCAGACGGATGCCGTCACGGTGACCGCCATGCAGAAGCGGCATGCGATTCCGCCGAAAGGCACAGTGGTGCCGGTCAGCATTTCCGACACCGCGTCGGGGTTCAAGCATCGCGGTGAGCTGGTCTATCTGCCGCCGGCCTGGTACGCCACCGATCCCCCGCCACCGCTGCCGACGGTGATGATGATCGGCGGCGAGTTCAACACGCCCGCGGACTGGATGCGGACAGGCAACGCGATCAAGACGATCGACGACTTCGCGTCCGCGCATGGCGGCAACGCGCCGGTATTCGTCTTCGTCGACCCGGGCGGCTCGTTCAACAACGACACCGAGTGCGTCAATGGCGCACGCGGAAACGCTGCCGATCACCTCACCAAAGATGTTGTGCCGTTCATGGTTTCGAACTATCGGGTCTCGCCGAATCGGGCCAATTGGGGCGTCGTCGGTTGGTCGATGGGCGGCACGTGTGCCGTCGACCTGACGACCATGCATCCCGATATATTCAGTGCATTCGAGGACATCGCCGGCGACCTGACGCCCAATTCGGGAAACAAGGCACAGACCATCCAGCGCCTGTTCGGCGGCGATGCCGCCGCCTACGCGGCGTTCGATCCGACGACGGTCATCACCCGCCACGGCCGCTACTCCGGGGTGGCGGGCTGGTTCGACATCAACGCCCCGACACAGCCCTCGACGCCGCGCAAGGTGGTGAACGCGGCGGCCAACCCCAACGACCAAACCGCGGCGGCGAACTCGCTCTGCGCGACGGGCAGCGCCAACGGGATCAACTGTGCGGTGGTGACGCAGCCGGGCAAGCACGACTGGCCGTTCGCGGCGCACGCTTTCGCGGTGGGGCTGCCGTGGCTTGCGGGCCAGCTCGGCACACCCGGTGTGCCCGTGATCGCGCTGCCGGCCGCGCCGCCGGGCCCGCCTGGGCTGCCGGGGCCGCTGCCCGCTCCGCCGCACTCCGCGCCGCATCTGCAGGCGGCAGCGAAGTAGGGCGGTACCGTGAGCGGCATGCCGGACGAACCCACGCCCGAACCGGAACCCCAAGAGCCCGCGGCCGAGGCCGCGCCGAGCGCGACGCCCCCGCCCGTACCAGTCGAGCCCGTCGACACCGGCTACACCCCTAGCGGCGTGCCGACGTTCGAATCCGTCCGCGAGAAGATCGAAACCCGCTACGGCACCGCCATCGGCGCGGCCGAACTCGACGCCGAGTCACCCGAGGGTCGCAGCGTCGAGGAGCAGTACGACGCGCGGCAGCGTGCCGCCGTGGAGCGACTCGCCGAGATCCGCAAGTCGATGCACGACGAACAGGACGACGCTCAGTAATCCGATTCGGCGGCCAGAACTTCGGCCAGGAAAGCGTCGCCGGCCGGCTCGCACAGACGCGCCCGCGCGAAATCCCGGATCCGATCGCGCGTCTGCGGCACCTCGTCGACGTCGGCACCGATCGTCACCGCGGTGGACCGCCAATCATGATCCCACGCAGCCGATTCCGTGACGGGCTGCTGCTTCTCGTCCACGACCGGGAACGCCGCTACGCCGTCGACGTCGAGCACACCCGCGCCGCTGAAGCCGCCGGATTGCAGCCGCACAGGAATCCCTGCGGCCAGCCTGGCCCCCGATAACTCCACGCGCACAACGGCTTTCGTGACGCCGTCGGCCACCTCGACACGCCATTCGACGGTGTTCTCGGCTGCGTCGAAGATGCCGGGCGGGACGGCAGCCCAGTTGACCGCGTCGACGCCCGTGGCGATTTCACCGGAACCGCGCCCGCCCCAATCCGCACCGGCGGCGAGCGCATAGTCGTCGCGGCGAAGGGTCACACCGTCCGCTTCGCCGAACGCAACGCCGACATCGTCGGCAAGGTCGGCGCAGGCCCGCACCAGCTCGACGACTCGCGGGTCCCCGCCCTGCATGTGTGCGCTCAGCGCCGCGGCATGCGGACGCAGCAGGGCCGCCACGTCGGAGTCGAAGGTGTCGTCGGTGAAGAAGCCCTCGGCGCCGGCCGTCAGCACCGCGATCTCGGCGTCGAGGAGCGCGCCGTCGAGGGCCGCGATGCCGTCGCGCTGGCTGGCGGGCCACCAGCGGCGCAGCCAGTGCCCCAGTGCCAATCGGCGCAGTGGTTCCAGCGATCCAGGCTGCACATCGACGCCGGTAAGTTCGACGGCCGCGTCGGGCGGGCGTCCATCCAGCGCCGCAGCCAGCTCGACGTGCCCGGGCTCGCCGAGCACGCGCCATAGCCAATCCGCGCGAGCCGGATCTGTGAAGGTGATCTGGGCGACGCCCGACGGGTCGTCGACGGTCCACGACAGCACGGCACCACTGACTTCCAGCACGGCAGCCAGCGGCGTGGGGGCCGCCTGTTGGCCCGTACTCCACAAACCGGAATCTGCGACGAGTCTCATCCGGCCACCTGCAATTCGAGCATCGCCTTGATCCGCTGCCGGTGATCGAGGCTCACCGACCTCGCCACCCCCTTGAGCAGCGCGCGGACGTCGTCGACGTCATCGCACGGCTCCTGCCAGACGTCGCGCCCGTGCAGCCGGGCCCACAACCGGTTCAGATATGGGCGTGCGAACGCGGCAAGGTCGTCTATCACCAGTTGTTGCCGCGGATGCACGGGTCCGCCGTCGGCGAGATACCGACGAGCGTGCAGCACATACGCTTCCTTGCGCAGCCCGGCCTGGATCTGGCCTGCCAACTCATAGGGCGGCACCGCGGCCTCCGTCAGCGGCGACAGACACGCGCCGATTTCGATCCCGGCGATCAGTGTGGCCTGCTTGTCTTCTGACAACAGCCCCCACGGCGCGCACGACCGGTCGACCTCTTCGGCGCACAGCAGCGGGATTTCCGGCAATTCGTCGCGGTCCATCGCCCGCCTCAGCGTTGCCCGCACCCGGTCGACCACGCTCCGGTTCAGCGGACGATCGCTGTCGGGCCCGCCCACGATCGCGGGGGGTCGTTGCGGCTCAACGGAACTCAGCCCGAGCTCGACAATCGACCACGGCAGTTCAGCGGCGGCGGTGTGCGCCTTGGCGCCGAGGTTGTACGGCGTGGCATCGGCGATCAACGCCGCCCAGACCCGCTGCCGAGCCGTCTCGGCATTGTGGCCCTCGGCGGGCCCGAGCACGGTGGTGAGACCCGCAAGGAAAGGATCCGTGATCTCCGGGCCGGCCCGTACGTCGCTCCAGCTGCGGCCGAGTTGATCGGTCAGCCCGGCGATCACCTTCGGATCGGCCACGTACTGGTTGAGCACTTCGATCGCGGTGCGGTCCCGGTCACCGTGGATCTCGCGCAACACCGCCTCCGCGGATCCGTCATCCTGTTGGGCCGGTGCACCTTTCGTCACCGCCAGCTCGAAGCAGATCGGGAAGTACAGCTCCTGTGCGTTGCCCGTGGTGATGCGCAGCCGGCGTCGCTCACGCTTGAGCAGCTCGAACCACGCTGCGGCGGCGCACAATTGGGCACCGTGCCCGACGATTACGTCATGCATTGCCTCTGCGGTGTCGGCATCGACGAACGGCGCCGAGTACTGCGTGTTCGCCCGCAGCCGCAGCACCAGCGGGTCGATGATCCGCTTGACGGTGCGGCGCAGCGGTCCGCCGTCGTCGCCGCTGAGCACCTCGACGCCCGGTCCGATGGCACGCCATGCGCGGTCGATCACTGCGCGGCGCGGTTGGCTGACGGCAATCGCCGTCGCCACCTCGAACCCCGCGCTCATCTGCCCAGCATAAAGTTGGGTTCGGTAGCCAGCTCGCCGGTTGACGCTAATGGCATGTCTACGCCGCTGTTGTTCGGATTCTTTTGCTTGGTTGCCGCAGCCATCGCCGCCACACTGTTCATTCCACGCCGCACCACCACCGAGGACGAACCGTACCTCGATGAGGCGGCGGAACGCCGGGTCACCGCAGCGGACATGTTGGCGGTTCGCGCTGCGTTCGATGACATGCTTGTCCGCAAGGGCCTGCTCACCGGTGACCAGCTGGACCTGATCCGGCATGGCACCAAGTCACACGCGGTCGTCACCGGCATGCGGCCCACCGGGGCCTCCCGCGAGGACCATCGCGAGGTCGTGCTCGACGTGATGGTCAGGAAGCCGGGAGGCGGCCAGTTTCCCGCCCACCAGACGGCGCTCATTCCTGCGTCGTCGCTGGCGAAGGTCTCCCCCGGCAGCATCATCGACACGTACTACCGCGACGAGTCCGCAGTCGCCGTCTGCGTGTCACCTGGCTGAGCCCACCTAGGTTCTCGGTTCCGCCCTCACAACGTCGCAGTAGCGACTGTACCAGTATTGTTACGGATGTAACATGGTCATGTGACAGACGAATCGGCGGAAGAGTGGCTGGTGATCAGTGCTTCTACGGCCGGTGCGGCCGGGACGTTACGCGTGCAGGTGTGGCGCAAGCTGCGCTCGCTCGGGGCCCTCTATCTGCAGCAATCGGTCTGCCTTCTACCTGCCCGCGATGACGTGATACGGCAGGTGCGCCGGCTGGTCGACCGGATCCGCCACCAGGGCGGCACGGTGCGCGTGTTGCGAATGCGTTTCGCAGATGCCGCCGAAGAACGGTCGCTCGTGGAGGAGTTCAACGCCGCGCGCGACGCCGAGTACGCCGAAGTGCTCGAACGCATCCCGGCGCTGCGTCAAGAACTGGCCCATGAGCGTGCTCGCGGGCGGGCGACCTACGCCGAGGTGGAAGAGTCCGAGGCAGACCTGGAGCGTTTCCGCAGCTGGTTGGCGAAGATCGCGGCTCGTGACTATTTCGCGGCCCCAGCTGGCGAAGCGGCCAGGGCCGCGGTCGATGATGCCGCCGTCGACCTGGCCGCATTCGAACGAGCTGCGCTGCACGCCGAAGCGTCCGACAGCCCCGCCGAACGGAAGGCACAGCGGCTGCAGGCGGTGGACGAGCCGTGACCGGATCGTTCTGGCTTGATCTAGCGATCGGCCTCGCCGCCGCGCTCTTGCTGGCCTGGGTCACTCTGGCCGTCACGCTGGTGCTTGTGCGGCCACGCGGCGGGCTGCTGCGCGAAGCTCTGCGGATCTTGCCCGACGCGGTGCGGCTCATTCGCCGCCTCGCCGCCGACAAGACCTTGCCGGCTGGCGTGCGCGTCCGACTGGTATTGCTGCTGATCTATTTGGCGATACCGTTCGACCCGATCCCCGACTTCATCCCCGTGCTCGGCTACGCCGACGACGCCATCATCGTCGCCGCGGTGCTTCGCAGCGTCGTGCGCCGGGCTGGCCTCGACGCCGTGCGTGCTCACTGGCCCGGCAGCGACGACGGCTTCGCCGCGCTCACTCGCCTCACCGGCCTGACCAAACAGGCGAACACTACCTAACAGCTCAACGTGCTCCGTCGACGGCGAAGGTGGCCAGCGCGGCCCAGTACAGCGGGCTCACGCTGGTGTCGCCGGCTCGCCATCGACGCATCTGCTCGCGCTGCCAGCTGTTGACCGCGCGCCCGGCATCCCGTTCTTCGTGTGCGCGGTCGACGGCGATGATCGCGTCGGCCATCGGGTCGTGATCGCCAGCGGTTGGCGCGAATTGGCGGTAGCCCGCCGCGGTGGGTAACGACCACAGTGTCGCGGTGACCAGCTGCGCCCCGCCGAGGATCATGGCGGCCACCAGACCCGTCGCCTCATCGAACTGATAATCGCCGCCGGATGCGCAGGCGATCATGGCGATTCGGGGCGGCATCGACAGGTTCGCCGACATCAAATCCGCCGCGGTCAGCGGGCGCTCATCGGCGAGATGCAACGCGGCCCGGTCGGCGTGGCCGACATCGCCATCGGCCGCAGTGGCGTGGCCCACGTACAGCAACCGGCTCGGTTGCCGGTCGAGCTGGCGCCCAAGCCACGGGCGGTCCGCGTCGGTGCGCCGGAACAACTCGACCGGCTCGGACACGTCGGGCAGGACGTCCCGGCTCTTCATCAGCCCCGCAAAGTGTTGTGCCAGAGGGGTTTCCGATGACGGCCTGCCGAGCACTGAGCCCAGGGCAGAGTCGGGGCGTTGGCCCGGCACCCGCGGATCGAGAATCAGCAGCGGCGGGGCGCCGCGGCGATGGTCCCAGCCCGCCGGTGTCCGCGCCGCGTGGATGATGTTCGACGGCGCGGCCATCAGGACGTCGGCGAGTTCCATCAGTCGATAGCCGTCGTCGCCGGGCATGGCGAGCAGGCCCCACGGCACCTGCGCCAGCCGGGCGCTGGGCGATACGAACAGCGCGGCGCGCGGCGATGCGACACAGTCGGTCAGCAGCCGCCATGCCTCAGGCGCGAGCAGTTGCGCCCCTAAAGTGCGCGCGATGTCCAGCTCGGTGGCGGGCGCGGCGAACGGGCTGGTCGCGACGGCACGCTCGACGGCATCACGCCGCGACTCCGACGCTCGTGGGTCCGGCAGCGCCGTGGACAGTTGGTCAAGCGCCGCAACGAGTTCCGACTCCTGCACCACCCACGTGACCGTTCTTGCCGGCTCGCCGACCACCCGAAGGCTGGCATAGGTGGCGATGCCGACGTCGGCGAAGCGAAGAACGAGGGTTACGGCCACGTCGACCAGGCGGCCTCGTCGGCGGTGACGTCACACCCGTATCGCTCGAAGGCCAATGAGCGATAGCGGCTCATGATCGGCCCGCCGGTTGGGTCCATCTGCAACGGCGGCAGTGGCCCCAGCCGGGTGAGCGCACCGCCTTCCGACGAGGCCGACCCCGCGGCCACGAGGGCGTATTCGTCGACCGTGTCGACGGGGACCGCGGCCGTCGCGGTCTCGGTCCAGTCCGCAAGCTGGGCATCCGGCTCGGTGCTGAAACTTCCTCGCGCGCTGTGATATTCGACGAGTTCGCTGAGCAGCTCGGTGTTGCCCCACTCCCAGGCTACCGCGAACGCGCCGGCCAGCATGCGCGCCGAAACGTGAGTGGCCCAGCGCATCCGCGCGTCCGCATCGGTCATCGAGTGCCGTATCGAGTCGACGGCAAGGGCTGCAGGCACCTTCAGTTCGGCGGCACGCTCCAATTTCGTTGCCGCGTTGGCGGGGTCCGCCAGGGCCTCGGCGCGCCAGATCGAGCCGTGATGATCGTCGAGTCGGGCGTACTGCAGCCAGCTGTGGCGGGGCCAGGAATCCAGCAACTCGCGCGCCTCTGCCACCCGTTCGCGAGCGCGCCCGAAGTCGCCTCGGAAGATGTCAATCCAGCTGCGCTGCAGAAGAATACGGTGGATGTGCAGCGGCTTCTCGACCTCCCGCCAATGCCGCTCGGCATGCCCGAAACGCTCGTCGGCGTCGTCGAGCTTTTCGATCGACAGACTGATCAGGCCGAGATACAGCCAGGATCGCGACACGTCATGCGCACGGTAGCCCTCGACTATCGCCGGATACGCCTCATGGACCAGGCGTTGACACTCGGCGCGGTCACCCGCGGCCCAGCTTGCCGTGGCCCGCTCCAACTGCGTTCTCGCCGTTGCCAATTTCCATCCCCGCCGCTCCGCGCGGGCTCCGGCGCGTTGAAGCCACGGCCCGGCTTCGGACAGCCTGCCCGTCTCGACGCAGAAACGGCCGTACCCGGTGGCGCCGAGGACGAGCAGGAAGTCGTCGAAATCGTTTCCGTCGACCGTGTCGTCGATGGCGTCGATCACCTGCTCCCACAGCGGGACCGACCGCACGTGCAAGTCGTCGTCGCACAGCGCGGTGGCGCAAAGAATTCGCGCGTACGTGACAAGAAACCTGTGTTCGGCGGCGAGATCGGGGTATGCCGCCGAATTGTCGTCGGTCAGGACCAGCAGGCCGGCCTCCGCAGCCTCGTGGTCACCGTGCGCGGCGGCGGCCAATCCCGTTCGAAGAAACTGTGCCCGGCGCGAGTACCGGCAGATCATCTGGTCGACGTCGGCGTCGGACATGGTCACCTGTGCGGCCAATTCGGGTTTCGTGCCGGCCCGGATCGACTCGTAGATGGCCAGGCAGTCGGTGATCCGGCCAAGGCACATCTCGACACCGTCGTACGCGGTGCGAACCAGATAGATCTCGCCGAGCTGCGCGTAAACCTCCAGCAGCAGATCGTCCCGATCAAGCTCCTCGATCTGCTCGCCGAGGGACAGCAGCAACTCCTTCGCCGCAATCTCGTCGGCGGCGAATATCAACCGACGGGCTCGCTCCAGATCGCTGACGATCGTCACAGGTGAATGATAGGAAGCGGCGGGCGCGCTGAGCACGCCCGCCGCGTCGGGAGTGGGACCGATCAGCTGCAGCTCAGCCTGACGGTGAACGGCTTGGTGATCATCCCTGCCATCGGGTTCTTGATGTCGGCCCCCGAGGCTTCACCGGTGATGGTGTAGGTGCTGCCGTCGACCTTGACCTCGGCCGAGCCGACCTTCGCGCCCATGGTGTTGGTGACCGCGAGGGCATTGCCATCGACCGACATGCCCAGCGACTCGACGGTCGGGGGGTTCGCGTCGGTCATCACGACGGCGAGGCCCGCCTGGCCATTGATGGCGCCGCTGGCGACGTTGATCTTGCCGCCCTGCTTGACGCAGGTCACTGAGTTCATGTCGAGGCCGGCGAGGTCCTTACCGTCGACCTTGACCTCGGTGCTGCCGCCCGTGCTCACCTGTGAGCCACCGGCGGACGTCGGTCCGCCCTTGTCGTCAGAACAGCCCACCAGTACAGCAGCGGCGGCGGCCAGTGCGACCACGCCCACGACAACTCGATTCATCGATCTTCCCTTCGTTCGTACGTCGCCCCGATGGCGTCCGTCGTGGGCTAAGTCAAGATCGAGACGACCGCTACCGATCCCAAACTTTGTCGGTCGCCGCAGGTACGGTTCGTATGCGATGCGGTCATTCACGGTTGCCGAACGACGGGCGCGGCTGGCGCGCCGGCATTTCCTGGCAGTGCCTGCGGCTTCGATCGACGGGGTGTTGGCCGACCTCATCGGGCTGCACACCACCGACCCGGCCACCCCCTATCTGTCGTTATGGGCGCGGCTGCCCGGCTTCGCTGTCGCCGATCTGGACGCCGAACTCTACGAGCGCCGCACGCTGGTCAAACACCTCGCGATGCGCCGCACGCTGTGGACGGTGCGCACCGAGGACATGCCGGTGATCCAGGCGGCTGCCAGCGGCCGGGTGGCCGACAACGAGCGGCGTCGGCTGGTGGCCGATGCGCAGAAGGCGGGCATCACCGACGACGGCGACAAGTGGCTGGACACGGCGTGCGAGGCGGTGTTGCGACACCTCGCCGAACATGGTGAGGCCAGCGCCAAGGATCTGCGTGCGGCGCTGCCTGAGCTGGCGGGCCGTTACGACTATGCGCCGGGCAAACGGTGGGGCGGCGAAACGCCGCTGGCACCAAGGGTTTTGACCGTACTGGCGGTGCGGGGCGACATCGTCCGAGGGCCCAACGACGGCGCGTGGACGATTTCGCGTCCACGCTGGGCGCCGATGGCCGACTGGCTGCCGATCACGGTTGACGCCGCCGAACCCGAGGTAGCCCGCGCCGAACTGGTGCGCAGATGGCTGCGCGCGTTCGGGCCTGCCACCGTCACGGACATCAAGTGGTGGTTCGGCAACACGCTGACCTGGGCGCGACACGCGCTGCGGGATATCGGCGCGGTCGAGGTGGATCTCGACGGCATCCCGGGATTCGCGCTGCCCGACGATCTCGACGTCGAGCCGGACGTGGAGCCGTGGTGCGCGCTGCTGCCGGGCCTGGATATCACGACAATGGGCTGGTCCGACCGGGATTGGTATGTCGGCGACCACCGCAAGCAAGATTTCGACTCCAACGGCAATGGCGGGCCGACGGCCTGGTGGAACGGCCGGATCGTCGGCGCATGGGGCCAGGACGCGGACGGCCGGGTCGAGGTGCGGCTGCTTGAGGACGTCGGCCGCGACGCGAAGCGGGCGTTGCAAAGGCGGGCCGACGAGCTGACGGTGTGGCTGGACGGTGTGCGGGTCAGCCCGCGATTTCCCTCGCCTCTCTCGAAACGCTAAACGCTGCCGGATAAAACGTTCACAGAGGATGTCTCAGCGGCGGGCAATCTGCGTATCGGCTTCGTCCGCGGGAAATTCACTCTGCGCCCACGACGCAAGAGTGCGAGAAACCAACGCCCCCAGCGCAGAACCAACGAGAGAAAGCTAGGCGCTGACCTTGCGGCCGTTGCGTGTCTTGGGCTTCGGCCTCGGCACGTCGAGAATCCCCGCGAGGAAGTGACCGGTGTAGCTGTCGGGATTGGCGGCGACGTCCTCAGGCGATCCCGTCGCGACGACGGTGCCGCCGCCAGCTCCGCCCTCGGGACCCATGTCGACGATCCAGTCGGATGTCTTGATCACGTCGAGGTTGTGCTCGATGACGATGACCGTATTGCCCTTGTCGACAAGGCCGTTGAGAACGGTCAGCAGCTTGCGGATGTCCTCGAAATGCAGGCCGGTGGTCGGCTCGTCGAGGATGTAGACGGTGCGGCCAGTGGACCGCTTCTGCAACTCGCTGGACAGCTTGACGCGTTGCGCCTCGCCGCCGGACAGCGTCGGCGCCGGCTGCCCCAGCCGCACATAACCCAGCCCCACGTCGACCAGCGTCTGCAGATACCGGTGGATCGAGGTGATCGGCGCGAAGAACTCCGCCGCGTCCTCGATCGACATGTCCAGCACCTCGGCGATGGTCTTGCCCTTGTAGTGCACCTCAAGGGTTTCCCGGTTGTACCGGGCGCCCTGGCACACCTCGCAGGGCACATACACGTCCGGCAGGAAGTTCATCTCGATCTTGATGGTGCCGTCGCCGGAGCACGCCTCGCAGCGACCGCCCTTGACGTTGAACGAGAATCGGCCCGGTTGATACCCGCGCACCTTCGCCTCGGTGGTGGCGGCGAACAGCGTGCGGATCTTGTCGAACACGCCGGTGTACGTCGCGGGATTCGACCGCGGCGTCCGGCCGATCGGCGACTGGTCGACGCGGACCAGCTTGTCCACCTTGTCCAGCCCGGTGACGCGGGTATGCCGGCCCGGCACCTGGCGGGCGCCGTTGAGCTTGTTCGCCAGCACCGACGCCAGGATGTCGTTGACCAGCGTCGACTTGCCCGAACCCGAGACGCCCGTCACCGACGTGAGCACGCCCAGCGGGAACGGCACATCGATCTCACGCAGGTTGTGCTCGCGCGCACCCACGACGGTGAGCTGACGCTTGCGGTCGATCGGCCGCCGGATAGCCGGTACCTCGATCTGCTCTTTGCCCGAAAGATACGCTCCGGTAAGCGAATTCGGGTTCGTCAGTAGTTCGTCGTATGGGCCGCTGTGCACGATACGGCCGCCGTGTTCACCCGCCGCCGGGCCGATGTCGACCACCCAGTCGGCATGGGCGATAGTGTCCAGGTCGTGTTCGACGACGATCAGCGTGTTGCCCAAATCCCTTAGCCGGATCAGGGTTTCGATCAGTCGGCGGTTGTCGCGCTGATGCAGACCGATGGACGGCTCGTCGAGCACGTAGAGCACACCGACGAGCCCGGAGCCGATCTGGGTCGCCAGCCGGATGCGTTGTGCCTCACCGCCGGACAGCGTGGCCGCCGCCCGCGACAGCGACAGGTACTCGAGCCCGACGTCGAGCAGGAACCCCAGCCGCGACTGGATCTCCTTGAGCACCTGCCCTGCGATCGCCTGCTCACGCGTCCCGAGGGTCAGCGCGTTGAGGAACTCCGCACATTCGGCGATCGACAGGTCGGCGACCTCGGCGATCGACTTGTGGTTCCGATCGGCGGCCAACGTCACGGCCAGGATCTCCGGCTTCAGCCTGGTGCCATTGCACTCCGGGCACGGCACGTCGCGCATGAAGCCCTCGTAGCGCTCCTTCATCTGCTCGGAGTCCGTCTGCTCCATCTTGCGCTGTAGGAACGCCATCACGCCTTCGAAATCGGCGTAGTACGAACGGGTTCGGCCGTAGCGGTTGCGGTATCGCACGTGCACCTGCTCGTCACAGCCCTCGAGAATCGCCTTGCGCGCCTTGGCCGGAAGCTTCTTCCACGGGGTGTCGACGTCGAAGCCCAGCTGGTCACCCAGACCGGACAGCATCCTGGTGAAGTACTCGGCCGTCTGCCCCATCGACCACGGCGCGATCGCGCCCTCGGCGAGCGTTAGGTCCGGGTCAGGGACGACGAGGTCGGGATCGACTTCCTTCTTGATGCCGAGGCCGGTGCATTCCGGGCACGCGCCGTAGGG
>JBKOYU010000165.1:0-5507 GCA_046725575.1 Actinomycetota bacterium
ATCTACGACTGGGAGAAGGCGACCAGCCATCTCGCGCGACAGGCACCGTGGTGGCCACCCGGAACCGCATCCGGCTATCACGCCGTCAACTACGGCCACCTGATCGGCGAGGTGATCCGGCGCGCTACCGGTAAGACACTCAAAGAGTTCGTCCATGACGAGATTGCGATTCCACTCGGTGCCGACGTCCAGATCGGCGCACGGGACGAGGATTACCACCGCATCGCGGAATTGATTCCGCCACCGCCATTGGACCTCCCACTCGACGCAATACCCGCGGACCATCCGATGATCAAGACGTTCGCAGCGTTTCCGCCCGATTCGAATGCCGCCGCAATCGCGGAGACGGCAGCGTGGCGTCGAGCAGACATCGGCGCCGCCAACGGCCACGGCACCGCCAGGGCACTGGCACGGGCACTGTCCCCGACTTCCTTGGGCGGCGCGGCAAACGGTGCTCAGTTGCTGAGCCCCGACACCATCGACCTGATCTTCCAGGAACAGTCCAACGGCATGGACCTCGTGCTCATGCTCCCCTTGCGGTTCGGTATCGGCTTCGGATTACCTTGTCCGCAAAGCGTTCCCGCGATTCCCGAGGGGAAGATCTGCTTCTGGGGCGGTTGGGGCGGCTCGATGGCCGTGATGGACCCGGATCGCCGCGCCACGATCACCTACGTGATGAACAAGATGGGCCCCGGCACTACCGGCACAGAGCGCACCAACCGATACGCGCGGCTGATCTACGAGGCCCTGACTTGATCCGTTAGCCCTTGGCCGCCTCGGCAAGCGTCGCGTCACTCGGCATCGAGGGCGGCTTCTTCGCGCGGACCCTCTTAGCCGTCGGCCACGTCGGCCCCGGCGATGTCCGAGATCAATCCCGCCAGCCCGTCGACCGTGTCTGCATAGTTCACGGTGTGGTCAGCCGGCAGAATCCAAGGCTTCTTTTTCGGCTTCCTTCTTCACGTCGTGGACCCGGGTCTTGTACAGGCTGGCCGCGGTGGTGATGACGAGTGTCACCACGATCACGCCGAGGCTGAGCAGCGTCGGGATCTCCGGCACCGGCACGTGCTCACCGCCGTTGATGAACGGCAGCTCGTTCTCGTGCAAGGCGTGCAGAACGAGCTTCACCCCGATGAATGCCAGGATGAACGCCAGCCCCTGCGACAGGTACACCAGCCGCTGCAACAGGTCGCCCAGCAGGAAGTACAGCTGGCGCAGGCCCATCAGCGCGAAGACGTTGGCGGTAAACACCAAGTAGGGCTGCTGGGTCAGGCCGTAGATCGCGGGGATTGAGTCCAGCGCGAAGAGTAGGTCGGTGGTGCCCAGCGCGACGATGACGAGGAACATCGGCGTCATCAACCGCTTGCCGCCGTCCTTGACCCACAGCCTCAGGCCCTCCCACCTGTCGGTGAGCTTCAAATGCCTGCGCGCGAACCGGACCACGACGTTCTCCGCGTCGTCGTCGTGCTCGGTGTCGCGGGCCAGGTTGATCGCGGTGTAGACCAGGAACGCGCCGAAGAGGTAGAAGACCCACGAGAACTGGTTGATCGCCACCGCGCCTAGTGCGATGAAGATGCCGCGGAAGACCAGCGCCAGGATGATGCCGACCAACAGCGCCTGCTGCTGATACTTCTTGGGCACCTTGAAGCTGGCCATGATGATCAAGAAGATGAACAAGTTGTCCACCGACAGGCTGTATTCGGTGAGCCAGCCCGCGAAGAACTCCAGCCCGAACTGGCCGCCGTGGAAGAACCAGACCCACAGCCCGAAGGCCACCGCCAGCCCGATGTAGACCGCCAGTGCGGTCCCGGTTTCGCGCTTGGACGGTTCGTGCGGCCGCCGTCCGATCACGATGACGTCGAACAGCAGCACGGCGATCGTCACGCCCAGCGTGATGATCCACTCGAGTTGGGTTACGTGCATGCAGGAGCCTCCGGTCGTTATACGCCGGAGGTCTCTTCCACCGATACGAAGGTTCGCGGTCGGTCCGCAGTGCCGGTCGTCCGATGACGGCCGACGTGGTGACGACACCGCGGCGAAGGAATACTCCCCTCCACCTCTGATTCTGCCAGGTACGTGGCGTCGATCGAAATCGGGGACCGATGAACTTACGGTTACACCCATGGCCGACACCCAACTTCCTGGTGTTTTCGGAGACGTGCAACCGCTGCTCGAGCAGTACGGATACCTGGGGGTGGGCGGGATGCTGTTCCTCGAGGACTTCGGTGTGCCGGTGCCCGGCGAGATCATGTTGATCGCCGCCGCGGTCTTCGCCGGCGCGGGCCAGATGAACATCGTGGTGGTGTTCCTGGTCGCGGTGCTCGCCGCCGTCATCGGCGACAACATCGGCTTCATCGTCGGCCACTTCGGTGGCCGGCCCCTCGCGGAACGCTTCGGCCGATACGTCTTCCTGACCCCACAGCGGCTGGACCGCGCGGAGGGATTCTTCAACCAGCACGGCGGCAAGATCGTCACAGTCGCCCGCTTCATCGACGGGCTGCGCCAGATCAACGGGCTGCTCGCCGGGATCGCCGGCATGCACTGGCTGAAGTTCCTTGGCTACAACGCGCTGGGCGCGGCGCTGTGGGTGGGCACCTGGTGCACGCTCGGATACCTCGCAGGCGAGCACATCGTCGAGATCTACGACACGTTCGAACGGTACAAGTGGTACGTGATCGCGGCAGTGGTCGTCGTCCTCGCAATAGTTGTCACGCACCGCGTGCGGCGCACTCGCGCCGCGCGAACGGCTTAGTAGTTTGTACCCGTGACAACGGACTTTCAGCCCGAGGTGCCCCCTCAGTACGTGCTGTCTCCGTTCTCTCCCGAACCTCGCACGCTGATTGACATCCTCTACGACACGGCGGCCCGCTATCCCGATGCACCCGCACTCGACGACGGCGCGGTTCAGCTCACCTATGCCGAGTTGATCTCCGACATCGAGGAGAGCGTCGAGTGGCTCGCCGCCCGCGGCATCGGCCGCGGCGACCGCATCGGCATCCGGATGCCGTCGGGTAGTTACGCGCTATACGTGGCGATCCTCGCGACGCTGGCCACCGGCGCGGCGTATGTGCCGGTCGACGCCGACGACCCAGAGGAACGGGCCGAGCTGGTGTTCGGCGAGGCCGACGTGGTGGGCGTCATCACCGAGCGGGGCCTGGTCCGTGCGCACGGGTCGTCGCGGGGATGGCGCGCAGGGGCGCCGCTGGGTCGTGACGACGCCTGGATCATCTTCACGTCCGGATCCACCGGCACCCCGAAGGGTGTCGCGGTCACGCATCGCAGCGCCGCCGCGTTCGTCGACGCGGAAGCCCAAATGTTCTTGCAGGACAACCCCATTGGGCCGGGCGACCGGGTGCTGGCCGGCCTGTCTGTCGCGTTCGACGCGTCATGCGAGGAGATGTGGCTGGCCTGGCGGCACGGGGCCTGCCTGGTGCCCGCGCCACGCTCGCTGGTGCGCAGCGGCATGGACCTGGGGCCGTGGCTGGTGTCCCGTGACATCACCGTGGTGTCGACGGTGCCGACGTTGGCGGCGCTATGGCCCGCCGAGGCGCTCGAAGCCGTGCGGCTGCTGATCTTCGGCGGCGAAGCATGCCCGCCGGAGCTGGCCGAGCGGCTGGCCGTCGAGGGCCGCGAGGTGTGGAACACGTACGGCCCCACCGAGGCGACGGTGGTGGCGTGCGCCGCCCGGCTGGACGGCGCGGGGCCGGTGAGCATCGGACTACCGCTGCGGGGCTGGGATCTGGCGGTGGTCGACAAAGAGGGTAAGCCGGCGTCATTTGGCGAGGTCGGTGAACTCATCATCGGAGGGGTGGGGCTGGCCCGCTACCTGGACCCGGCCAAGGACGCCGAAAAGTACGCGGAGATGCCGACGCTCGGGTGGCCGCGCGCGTACCGCAGTGGCGATCTGGTGCGGCTGGAACCCGACGGCTTGTTCTTCGTCGGCCGGGCCGACGACCAGGTGAAGGTCGGCGGCCGCCGCATCGAGCTCGGCGAGGTGGACGCCGCGCTGGTGCACCTGCCCGGGGTCAGCGGCGGCGCCGCGGCCGTGCGACGGACCGCGAGCGGCACCCCCCTGCTGGTCGGCTATGTCGCCAGCGCCGACCCCACGTTCGACATCGCCAAGGCCCGTACCACGCTGGCCGAGACGCTTCCCGCCGCGCTGGTGCCGAGGCTGGTACTCGTCGACGAGTTGCCCACCCGCACGTCGGGCAAGGTCGATCGCGATGCGCTGCCTTGGCCGCCGCTGGGCGAAAGCGCCGAGGAGGAGCCCGATCTCGGCGGCACCATGGGGTGGCTGGCCGGGCTGTGGCGCGACGTCCTCGCCGCACCGGTCGACGGTCCGGAGGCCGACTTCTACGCGCTCGGCGGTGGCTCGCTATCCGCGGCGCAGTTGGTGGCGGCCATGCGCCAACGCTATCCGCAGGTGACCGTCGCCGATCTCTACGACCATCCCCGGCTCGGGTCGCTGGCGGGCTACCTCGACGAGCTCGACCCGCCGCCTCAGGTCGAAACCCGCGTCGTGAAGCCAACGCCACGGGTGACCCAGGCCGTGCAGGTGGCGCTGTCGCTGCCGCTGGCCACGTTGACCGGGCTGCAGTGGGTGGTGTGGCTCGCGCTACTCAACAACGTTGTCGCCCAACTACATCCGATGCCGTGGCTGCTGCCGGTCAACTGGTGGTGGATCGCCGTCGGCTTCGTGCTGTTCATCACGCCGCTTGGCCGCATGTCCATCGCCGCGCTCAGCGCGCGGATTCTGCTGGGCGGCCTTGCCCCCGGGACGTATCGCCGCGGCGGGCCGGTGCACTTGCGCGTATGGCTCGCCGAGCGGCTCGCGGAAGCCGGCGGCGCCGAAAACCAGGCCGGTGCGCCGTGGCTCGTCTACTACGCCCGCATGCTGGGCAACAAAGTCGGCAAGGGCGTCGACCTGCACTCCGCGCCGCCCGTCACCGGCATGCTGCGGCTGGGGCATCGCTGCTCCGTCGAGCCCGAGGTTGACCTGTCGGGGCACTGGATCGATGGCGACCACTTCCACGTCGGCCCGATCACCGTCGGCAACGACGCCACGATCGGGGCACGCACCACGCTGCTGCCGGGCGCCGTCGTGGGCAAGGACGCTGACGTCGCACCCGGCTCCGGCGTGGTCAGCAAGGTCAAGAACGGGCAGTACTGGAAGGGTTCGCCCGCGGTCAAATCCGGTAAGGCCCGGCACCCGTGGCCGGACCATCGCCCGAGGCGAGCGCCACTGTGGGTGGCCGTCTACGGCATCACGTCGATCCTGCTGGGCGGACTGCCACTGGTCGCGCTGGGAATCGGTCTGGCCGTGATCGGCTGGGGCATCCGCGATGCCGGTTCGCTTAGCGAGGCGATCGGACCCGCCGTGCTGTGGACGCCCGCGGCGACACTGGCCGCGGTCGTCATATACGCGGCGTTGACGGTGCTCGGTGTCCGGGTGCTGTCCATGTGGATGCCCGAGGGGTATCACCCGGTGCGTAGCCGTGTCGGCTGGCAGC
>JBKOYU010000275.1:0-12035 GCA_046725575.1 Actinomycetota bacterium
GTCGCTGTACGACTGCGTGCCCGGCTCCGACCTCGGTGTGGACCTGTGGGTCGACACCCCGAACCCGCCGGGTTACAAAGGCCCTTAATCGAATTCGATGATGCCGCGGATGTTTCGGCCTTCGCGCATGTCGGTGATGGCCTCGTTGATCTGATCGAGCCGGTATCGCCTGGTGAGCAGTTCGTCGAGCTTGAGGTGACCGTTGCGGTACATCGACAGCAGCATCGGCATGCTCGCGCGCGGATTCATTCCAGTCGGGTCTGCAGCTGCGTCTCGATCAGCTGCACCTGCTCGGCGCCGAAGAACGCGAACACCAGCCCGATCACGATGTAGCGAATCGCCATCATCTAAAACTCAAGACTCTTCTCAGTGTGCTGAGCATGCGCGACCCCTGGCGTCCGACGCGCGGGCGATTATGTCAATGGCGATTCGGACTGCCTGGGGTCGATTTGTGATTGTCTGAGCGGATAAGCCCGCCGAATGTGAACAGCGATGCTTACTTGAGCATCGCGTGCACGCTGTCGGCAAACGCCGCGGTGGTAAAGCACGTCGGTTCGGCGAATTCCTCCAACGTGAGCGCGTCGTTCCAGTCGGCGTCGCCGGCTGCAACCATCGCGCGATACATGGAATCCGTCATTGTTGTTACTCCTCAATATCGTTGGCGCGCAACGCCACCCAGGCGGCGGTCGCGAAGGTCTCGACGGCGTCCCGTGGCATCTTGGCTTCGCCGCCCGCGATCCAATAGCGGCTGTACTCCTGCGCCGCGCCGAGCCAGAGCGCGGAGGTGACGCCAAGACGCATTGGCCGCAGCACTCCGTAGTTGTGATGCGGCCGCCACCAATCCCGCACGGCGGCAAAGAAGTTCCGATTCGAGTCGCGCAACGCCGCACTGTCGAGCCGGTCGCCGAGCAGCAGCCTGGCCTCGCCGCGGTGTTCGGTCACCCACTGCAGGTGGTAAGCCACGCCGCCGCGGATGCCGCCTTCCGCGGTGTCGTGGCTGCGCAGCATGGCGAGGAACCCCGCTTGGTATTCGGTGATCAACTGCGCGTAGACGGCTGCGGCGAGCGCGGGCTTGTCCGGGAAGTGGTGGTACAGCGCGCCGACGCTCACCGCGGCCTCGCGCCGCACCTCGTCGAGCGTGGGCACGAGTGCGCCGTCGACCGCGAACCGGCGCCGCGCCACTTGCAGCAACCGGTCGCGAGCGTCCAGCGGCTTCGCACCCGTCCGAGGCACGAGAAATACTCTAGCTCTACCGAGGAATCCTCGGTAGGCCTACAGCAGCGTGGCTTGCTCGGCGTCCGGTTTGGCGGGCTCGATAAGCTCGGGGCCGTTGTTGCGGATGCTGTTGACCAGACGCGACACCTCGCGGATCTCGACGCGGTCGAGATCGCCGTGCCCACGCAGTAGGCCCTCGTCGATCGGAGCGTCGGGGTCGAGCCAACGGTCCCAGTCTTCGCGGCTGATGGTCAGCGGCATCCGGTCGTGGATTTCGGCCAGCGGTCCCGCGGCATCGGTGGTGATGATCGTGCAGCTCAGCAGCGGCGATTCTGAGGAAGGCGCACCCGTTTTATCGCGGGGCCGCCAGGTCGACCACAACCCGGCCATGAACAGCATCTCGCCGTCGCCGCCGAACATGTAGAACGGTGTCTTCGGCGCCTTTTTGCCCGACGCCGTTTCGCCGTTGGGCCGCCACTCGTACCAGCCGTCCATCGGCACCAGACAGCGCTTGTTCTTCGCAGAGTTACGGAACGCGGGCGAGGTGGTCACCTTCTCGGCGCGCGCGTTGATCAGCAGTGGGCCCTTGGTGTCGGGGCCTCCGTCCTCCGCGCTCTTGGCCCATGGCGGCACCAGGCCCCAGCGCATCAACCGCACCCGCCGCGTCGACTGGTCGTCCGGTTCGGTGTGTCGTTTGACGACCGTGCTGATCGTCGTGGTCGGCGCGACGTTGTAGTTGGGGCCGGGTGTGTCCTTCAGCGCCGAGGTGGCCTCGTCAATTGCCTGGATCTTCTCCGCCAGCAAGGCCGGATCGGTCGTCACCGCGAATCGCCCACACATATAACCCATGGTGGCACGCGAATCGGACAAGGCAGGATAGAGGCGTGAGCACCTGGCAGGCACCGTCGACGCCGACCCCTGTGCATGCCACCGTGACTGTGCCGGGCTCCAAGTCGCAGACCAACCGGGCGCTCATCCTGGCCGCACTGGCGACGCCACAGGGCGCGTCCGAGATCAGCGGTGCGCTGCGCAGCCGCGACACCGACCTGATGATCGGCGCGTTGCAGGCGATCGGCGTGGCCGTCGAGGGGACGGGCACCGAGCTGACGATCAGCGGTGCCATCGCCCCGGAGCCGGCCGCCCGCGTGGACTGCGGCCTGGCCGGCACGGTACTTCGGTTCGTCCCGCCGGTGGCCGCGCTGAGCACCGAGACGGTGCTGTTCGACGGTGACGCGCAGGCCCGGGCCCGCCCGATCGCGCCCCTGCTGGACGCGCTGCGCGGCCTCGGGGTGGACATCGACGGCGACGGTCTGCCGTTCTCGGTGCGCGGCGACGGGTCGGTGGCCGGCGGCACGGTGGAGATCGACGCATCGGGGTCGTCCCAGTTCGTCTCCGGTCTGCTGCTGTCCGGTGCGGCGTTCACCGACGGGCTGACGATCGTGCACACCGGCGAGTCGGTGCCGTCGGCGCCGCACGTCGCGATGACGGTGTCGATGCTGCGCGACGCCGGCGTCGCCGTCGACGACAGCCAGGCCAATCGCTGGCGCGTCGCGCCCGGACCGATTACAGCGCGGCACTGGACCATCGAGCCCGACTTGTCCAACGCAGTGCCGTTCCTGGCTGCAGCCGTCGCAAGCGGCGGAATCGTCCGGATGATCGGCTGGCCGCAGGTCAGCATCCAGCCCGCCGAAGATATCTTCGCGATCCTGGAGAAACTGGGTTCCGTTGTCCGCCAGGGTAGTTCGTATCTGGAGGTGCAGGGCGCCCAGATCTACGGCGGCTTCGATGTCGATCTGCATGACGTCGGCGAGCTGACGCCCGCCGTCGCAGCTCTCGCAGCGTTGGCCTCCGACGGCTCGGTGTCGCAGCTCAGCGGGATAGCGCACCTGCGCGGCCACGAGACAGACCGGCTCGCGGCATTGTCCGCCGAAATCAACCGCCTCGGCGGGCAATGCGAGGAAACACCCGACGGGCTCCGCATCACCGCGCGGCCGCTGCACGGCGGCGTGTGGCGGTCGTATGCCGACCATCGGATGGCGACGGCGGGCGCCATCGTCGGGCTGCGCGTACCCGGCGTCGAGGTGGAAGACATTGGCACGACGGCGAAAACGCTGCCGGACTTCCCTCAGATGTGGGCTGGCATGCTCGAAGGCCAGACGATGGAGAGCGATTGAGCCCTCGCGAGTACGACGAGTCCGATGTCCGGGTGCGACCCGGCCGGGGCTCGCGGCCGCGAACCAAGACTCGCCCCGAACACGCCAACGCGCAGGAAGCCATGGTGGTCACCGTCGACCGGGGCCGGTGGGGATGCGCGCTGGGGCGCGACCCCGACCACCTCGTCACGGCCATGCGGGCCCGGGAGCTGGGTCGCACCCCGATCGTCGTGGGCGACGACGTCGGCATCGTCGGCGATCTGTCCGGACGGCCCGACACGCTGGCCCGCATCGTGCGCCGCGGTGAACGGCGAACGGTGTTGCGGCGCACCGCCGATGACACCGACCCGACCGAACGCGTCGTCGTCGCCAACGCCGACCAGCTGCTCATCGTGGTCGCACTGGCCGACCCGCCGCCGCGCACCGGTCTGGTCGAGCGCACACTGATCGCCGCCTACGCCGGCGGGCTCGATCCCATCCTGTGTTTGACGAAGACCGACCTCGCCCCGCCCGAGCCATTCGCCGCCCAGTTCACCGATCTCGACCTCACCATCACCACCGCCGGGCGCGATGACCCGCTCGACGCCGTCGCGCCGCTGCTGACAGACAAGGTGACGGTGCTGCTCGGCCATTCCGGGGTCGGGAAGTCCACGTTGGTGAATCGCCTTGTGCCGGAAGCGGACCGGGCGACCGGCGAAGTGACCGACATCGGCAAGGGCAGGCACACGTCGTCGCAGTCGGTGGCGCTGCCGCTGAGCTTCGGCGGCTGGGTGGTCGACACGCCCGGCATCCGGTCGTTCGGGCTGGCCCACATCGAGCCCGACGACGTGCTACTGGCGTTCTCGGATCTCGCCGAGGCGATCAAGGACTGCCCGCGCGGGTGCGGACATATGGGGCCGCCCGCCGATCCGGAATGCGCGCTGGACGCGCTGACCGGGCCTGGCGCGGGTCGTGTCGCGGCGGCGCGACGGCTGTTGGCGGTGCTGCGGGAGGTGTGAGCCGCCTACTTTCGCGGCGAGCTCAGGGTCTGACGGCCAAGAGCGCTGGCGTGTGGCCCGGCCATGCGGAGCTCATCTCGTCGATCAGCATGCGAGGTTCGTCGCGCGGCGCCACGGCAACCGTTTGCACGAAGGCATTGAGCCGCGTCAACATCCAGAGGAACGCGGCCAACGCCCGTGTTGGGAGGCGGCCGAGCACGCTCATCGGCGCTGGGGTGACGGTATTTCCGAGGTGGCGTACCAGACGGAAACCTTCCTTCATCGCGTCCGCCAAGGACAGCGACTCGCGTTTGGACAGACCACTCCCGCGCCGCTCGACGGTTTCGCCCGCGATCGCCAACGGCACGATGACCGCGGCGTGGGTTCTTAGCCAGCGCTGCATGTCCGATTGGACGGTAGCGGGGATGCCCGCGTCGCTGAATGTCTTGGCCCACAGCGGGTCCGTGACTGTCGTCGACATTCCGCGACGGAGGATTGTCGCCGACAATGTGGCGTCGGTGAGGCTCGCCACGATCGCGGGAAAGCCGAACGCAAACCGGTGCGCGCCGACGCTATCGCGCAGCCGGTCGAACGACTGGAACGTGTTGAACATGAACATCACCGTCGCGGCGCGGCTGCGAGCCAGGGTGGGCAACAAGACGTCGACCTGAGATACCAACACGGTGACGAGCACCAGGTCCCATGGCGTTGACTCATCGAGCTCGTCGGCGACACCGACGTCGGCTCGTTCGCCGTCGGCGGTGACGATCGCGCCGTCGGCGCGCAACTGTTCGAGCCGGCGGCCGCGTGCGATGACCGTCACGTCGTGGCCGGCCCGGGAGAGCTGGAACGCGATCGGGCGGTCACAGGGGGAATTCGGTTGTCCCCCGATCGGGGGAACTAGGCTCGCCCCTGTGAGCCAGATACCGGTCAGCACGCTGAACGACGGCGCCCGCATCCCGCAGCTGGGGTTCGGCACCTACAAGGTCGACCCTGATCAGACCGCCGACGCGGTCAGGGTCGCGCTGGAGATCGGCTACCGTCACATCGACACCGCCCAGATGTACAAGAACGAGCAGGGCGTCGGTCAGGCCGTCCGCGACGTTGGTATCGACCGCGCGGACGTGTTCATCACGAGCAAGCTCAACAACGGCTTCCACAGGCCTGACGACGCTCGCCGCGCCTTCGACGAAACGCTTGCCGCGCTTGGCTTCGATTACGTCGACTTGTTCTTGATCCACTGACCGTTGCCGACGTTGTACGACGGCGATTTCGTCTCGACATGGCAGACACTCGAGGAGTTCAGGAACGACGGGCGCGCCCGCAGCATCGGGGTGTCGAATTTTCAGGTCCCGCATCTGGAGCGGCTGGCCCGCGAGACCGACACCACACCAGCGGTGAATCAAGTCGAACTGCACCCCTACTTCGGCAACACAGCGGTCCGCGCCTACAACGATGAACACGGCATCGCCACGGAGGCTTGGTCGCCGCTCGCGCGGGGTAGGGCGCTCGACGATCCGGTCGTGACGCGCATTGCGCACGAGGTAGGCAGATCACCGGCGCAAGTGGTCTTGCGTTGGCACATTCAACGTGGTGATGTCGTCTTCCCCAAATCGGTGACACCACAACGCATTGAGGAGAACTACCGGCTGTTCGACTTCGAGCTCAGCGATGCCGACATCGACGGGCTATCCGCACTGGACAGAGGCGAGGCGGGTCGAATCGGCCCGCATCCGGACCGATTCGACCTGATCCTCGACTGAACCTCGGTGCGCAAATCGTAACGGCTGCCTGGTTCTCTGACTGCGCTGACTCCGAACCGGATTTCTCGGTAGATGCGGCGCTGTTCGCGCCGGCACCTGTTGACGCTGTCTGGTCGCCCGTCGAACGTGAGCTTGCGTGCGACATGTCATTGAAATGTCGCACATACCTTCACGTTCGACGTCAGGCCGCGAGGTCGCGCTTGGTCTCGCTCTTCTCGGCCCGCTTGGCGCGGCGCCAGCCGCGCACCGTCGCGATGGCGGTCTTCAGGCCGCGACGGCGACCGGTTGCCGGATCGGTAGCCGCGAACCCGGGCTCCAGCTCCGTGAACATCCGCTCGCTGCGGGTCTCGGGCGCATCGTCGGCGGTGTCGCGCAGGTACTTGTCCGGCAGCGACAGCTTGGCGATGGTCCGCCACGACTTGCCGTACTGAAGCAGGAACGAACCCGTCGTGTACGGCAGGTCGTACTTGTCGCAGACTTCCTTGACCCGAATCGAGATCTCGTAGAGCCGGTTGCTCGGTAGGTCCGGATACAGGTGATGCTCGATCTGGTGGCACAGGTTGCCGCTCATGAACCGCAGCACGGGACCGTTCTCGAAGTTGGCGCTGCCCAGCATCTGGCGCAGATACCACTGGCCCTTGGTCTCACCGACCATGTCGGTCTTGGTGAATTTCTCTGCGCCATCAGGGAAGTGGCCGCAGAAGATCACCGCGTTAGACCAGACATTGCGGATGATATTGGCCACCGCGTTGGCCTTCAGAGTCGACGTGAACGTCGCCCCCGGCGACAGCGCGGTCACCGCGGGAAACGCGATATAGTCCTTGAGCACCTGATGGCCGGCCTTCGCCGAAAATTCGCGCAGCCGCTCCATGGTGGCATCGCGGTCGTCGCGGCCCTTGAACATCCTGCCGAGTTCCAGATGCTGCAACCCGACACCCCACTCGAAGCCGAGCGCGAGGATGGTGTTGAACAGCAGGTTGCTGAGGTTGAACGGCTTCCACTTCTGGTCGCGGGTCACCCGCAGCATGCCGTAGCCGACATCGTCGTCCATGCCGAGGATGTTGGTGTACTTGTGGTGCATGAAGTTGTGGGTGAAGCGCCAATGCTTGGACGCCCCGCTCATGTCCCACTCCCACGTCGAGGAGTGAATCTCGGGATCGTTCATCCAATCCCATTGACCGTGCATGACGTTGTGGCCGATCTCCATGTTCTCGATGATCTTGGCCACGCCCAGAGTCACTGTGCCGGCCCACCACGCCGACCGCCGCGAGCTTGCGGCCAGCGTCAGCCGGCCGGCCACCTCGAGGGCACGTTGAGCGGCGATGGTGCGGCGGATGTAGCGCGAGTCGCGCTCGCCACGGGAGTCTTCAATATCCTGGCGGATCGCGTCGAGCTCGACGGCCAAGTTTTCGATGTCGGCGTCGGTCAGATGCGCGAATGCCGGAACGTCGGTAATTGCCATTGTTCTGCCTCCCTTCTCATACCTACGCTAGCGTAACCTACGAGTCCGTAGGTTACCAGTCAGTAAAGCCTAAACGTCCAGTGCGCAATCGCCGGACGCTGCGGAAATGCACGTCTGTATCCGGCTTCCGGGTTCGTGTTCGGCACCGGTGCGCAGGTCACGGACGTGCCCATCGAGCAGCCCGACCACACACGACTGACAGATGCCCATCCGGCAGCCGAACGGCATCTGGATGCCGACGCCCTCGCCGGCGTCCATCAACGGCGTCGCCCCGTCCACGGTGACCGTCTTCCCGCTGCGGGCGAACTCCACGGTGCCGCCCTGGCCACGTGCAGCGGCCTTCGACACTGCGAAGCGCTCCAGGTGCAGGCGCTCGGCGACGCCGTGCGCATGCCAAACCCCCTCGGCGGCGTTCAGCATGCCCTCGGGCCCGCAGGCCCAGGTCTGTCGATCCCGCCAATCCGGTACCTCGTCGCCCAGACGGGAGAGATCCAGGCGGCCTTCCGTACGGGTGGACCGCAGCCGCAGCCGATATCCCTCGTAACTGGTCTGCAACTCTGCCAGCTCCGCCGCGAACATCACGTCGGATTCCGTTGGCGCCGAATGCAAGTGGACTACGTCAGTGACCTGGTCGCGACGGGCCAGGGTGCGCAGCATCGACATCACCGGCGTGATGCCGGAGCCACCGGTGATGAACAGCACCGACGCCGGCGCAGGATCGGGCATCACGAAGTTGCCCTGCGGCGCGGCCAGTCGCACGATCGTGCCAGACGCCACCCCGCCGACCAGGTGGGTCGACAGGAACCCCTCGGGCATCGCCTTGACCGTGATGGTGATGGTGCGGCTGCCCCATTTGGATGTCGCCGGCCCGGCGGCTCCGGCCACCGGGCTGGACGTCAGCGAATACGACCGCCACCGCCAGCGTCCGTCGACCAACACGCCGATGCCGATGTACTGGCCGGGCTCATAGTCGAAGGAAAAGCCCCACCCCGGCTTGATCACCAAGGTCGCGGAGTCGACGGTTTCGCGACGCACTTCCAGCACCCGACCGCGCAGTTCCCGCGCCGACCACAACGGGTTCGCGAGCTTGAGGTAGTCGTCGGGCAACAACGGCGTGGTGATCCGCTCGGCGATCGCACGTGCCGTGTCCCAGCCGCGATGCTTACCTGCACCGGCGACGGTGGGCCGCACGGTGTCCTTGAGAACGGCCGCGGGCCTGCTGCTGCTGTATTTCTTGCCCAACGAAAGCTCCTGCCCCAGTTTCAGGATTGCGCTTCCCGTCGTCCGGGAAACATAACCTACGGTACCGTAGGTTCTGCGCTTGAGCCAAGGGAGAAGCATCAGAGCAGCTCGAGCAGGAATGGCAGCTCTTGCGGCGCGTACCAGGCCAAGTCATGGTCCTGCGCGTCGCCGACGATGAATTCGGCGTCCTCATCCCCCAGGTCAGCGGCATCGACGGCCTCGATCGCAGGGACCACTGCCGGCTCGGCATCGGCGTTGTCGACATAGGCGGCGATCACGCCGTCGTGCGCGATCGGCCCCGACAGCCGCACCACGGCGTCGTCAAGGTCAGGGCGGGCCGTCGCACCCTCGACCTCGGCGACCACCACGGCTCGCCGCGGCGGCAGACCAGATGTCCCCTCGCCGGCTAACAGGCGCAGCGACGCCAGTGCCGCCTCGCGCAGGGCCACGTCGCTCAGCTCGTCGTCGTCGCCTTCGGCGTACGCCTCACGCAGCGTCGGGGTCACCGCGAACGCGGTGCCGTTACGGGCGTGCAGCAGTCGATCGGCGACCAGCTGCTGCAACATGGCCAGGGTGGCGGGGACGTAGACGCGCACCAGGCGAGGTTAACGGTTACTGCGCGGCTTCCAGCAGTTCGTCGAGCGATTCGCGCAGCAACGCGGGAAATACGTCGACGTCGCTCATCGCATCGCGGTCGGCGTTGATGCCGAAGTAGAGCATGCCGTTGTAGGACGTCACCCCGATCGCCAGCACTTGGTTGTTCAGCAGCGGCGGAACCGCATAGGTTTCCAGCAGTTTGGTGCCCGCAACATACATCTGCTTCTGTGCGCCCGGCACATTGGTGATCAGCAGATTGAACTGCCGCGCGGAGAATGTCGTCGCGACGCGAATTCCCATGGCGTGCAACGTCGGTGGCGCAAAGCCTGACAGCGTGACAATGGTCCTGGCTTCGACGAAGCTGGCGTGGGTCGGATGTGACTCCGTGGCGTGCGCGATCTGCGACAGCCGCACCACCGCGTTGGCCTCACCGACCGGCAGGTCGATCAGAAACGGCGACACCTCGCTGATCGCCTGCCCGGGCCCGGTCGAGTCGAGGTCGGCGTCCGGATAGACCGACATCGGGACCATCGCCCGCACGGTCGTCGTCGACGTCACCGGCTCCCCGCGCGACATCAGCCAGTACCGCAGAGTGCCGGCGACTACCGCAAGCACGACGTCGTTGACGTCACAATCGTAGCGAGCTCGCACCATGCGGTAGTCCTCGAGCCGGTGGCTTGCCACCGTGAAGCGGCGATTGCGCGACACCGTGGTGTTCAGCGGGCTGTTCGGCGCGGTGCCGCGGGCGACGGTCCGCGCGACGTTGACGACGCGGCGCCCGACCTCGGCCAGCTGACCCGCGTTGGTCGCCACCTCGGTCACCGCCGAGCGCACCGCCCCGAACTGCTCTGCCGGACGGGTGATCCACTCACCGACCGCGCCGAGCAATAGCTGACGGCCGCTCGGCTCGCGCGCAGGGATCCAGATGTCCTCACCGAACACCGGCGGCTTCTGGGTGCGATCGGCGACGACGTGGCCGATCTCGAGCGCCGTCATGCCGTTCACCAACGCCTGGTGGGACTTGGTGTAGATCGCGATGCGGTTGCGGGCCAGGCCCTCGATCAGATACATCTCCCACAGTGGCCGGGACTTGTCCAATGGCCGCGAACCGAGCCGGGCGATGAGCTCGTGCAGCTGCGCGTCGCTGCCCGGTGACGGCAGCGCCGATCGCCTGATGTGGTAGGTGATGTCGAAGTCGCGGTCGTCCACCCACACCGGGCGGGCCAGTCCCAACGTCACTTCGCGCACCTTCTGGCGGTAGCGCGGGATCTGGGGGAGCCGCCGTTCCACGGTGGCCAGGAGGGTCTCATAACTCAGCCCGTTGCGCGGCTTGCGCAGGATCGACAGCGTGCCGACGTACATCGGGGTGGGGCTGTCCTCCAGGTGGTAGAAGGACGCATCCGACGCCGACAACCTGGTCACCATTGCGGCGTCGCCCTCCCCCTTGTGATTGTCGCTTCCACTGAACCCCCCGAGAGGTTATCGGCCGGTTCTGTGTGCGCGCATCACGGGTGCATTCGGCGTCGTCGAACCGTGCGATCATGAATGTGTCTGCGACTCTCCAGCAGATGCCGTCGTTGTCACACCGACCGCTGGAGAGCACCGATGACCGCATCCCGGATTCCGTCCCAACCGGTGTCGTTCACGACGCCGATCATCAACTGCGAGCCGCCGCCCGTCGGAATCAGCGCGTGCCCGCCACCGTCGCCGGCCGCGCTGCATCGCCGCACTGCGCGGCCACTCCGGTCGGTGCCGCGTCCAATGCCGCGCGACCCATTGCCGCCGAGGGCAGCGGTGATGTTCGCCGACGCGGCGCTGCGCCGCGTTCTGGAGGTCGTGGACCGGCGCAGGCCCATCGCCCAACTGCGCCCGCTTGTGACGCCCGCGCTCCTCGACACGCTGACCGGGCTGACGCGCGCGACGCACACCGCCGCCGCGACGCTACGACGAGTCCGAGTGCGCATGGTCGACGGCGAGGCGGCCGAGGCGTTCGGCACGTACACCCGCGGTCCGCGCGTGCTCGCCGTCGCAGCGCGGATCGAACTGCACCGTGACCGCTGGCGAATTGTGGCCTTACAGCTCGGATGAGGCGGCATGCGCGCCACGCTGGAGCGAATCGCCGCGCTGCTGGGGCCGTGAGCTAGCGCCTGCGGCTGCCCTTGGCGGCCCTGGCCTGCTGGCGCGCGGCCTCCCGCCGCTCACGCCGGCTGGTGCCGCTCGGGGCGGCGTGCTTGCCGCCACCGCCGGACCGTTGCACCTGCGCCGACCCGTCCTCGGACGGCCCGGAGTAGGTCAGCGGTGGCGCGGAGTCTTCAATTCCCTTGGCGCGCAAGGATGCCGGACGCTCCTTGGTGGCGACGGCACTGCCTTGGGCCCGGGCCGCGGCCTCCGCGGCGAATTGCGCCAACCCCGCAGGCGCGGCGACCGGCGCGACCGTCGGCGCGGGCGCGGCTTCCACCGTGACGTTGAACAGGAAGCCCACAGACTCTTCCTTGAGCCCCTCGAGCATCCCGACGAACATGTCGTAGCCCTCGCGCTGGTACTCGACCAGCGGGTCGCGCTGCGCCATCGCCCGCAGGCCGATGCCCTCCTTGAGGTAGTCCATCTCGTAGAGGTGCTCACGCCA
>JBKOYU010001116.1:0-5796 GCA_046725575.1 Actinomycetota bacterium
TGCTGGTGCCCGCGGTGATCGAGGGCGCGATCCACTACGTCCGGTCGGGCAAGAAGAAGTTCGCGGCCGAGGCCAAGACCGTGCTCGAACTCGGCGAGCGTTATCCCGGTGATGCCGGTGTTCTCGCGTCGCTGCTGCTGAACCGGATCAGCCTTAGTCCAGGCGAGGCCATCTACATGCCCGCGGGCAACCTGCACGCGTATTTGCATGGCGTGGGCGTCGAGGTGATGGCCAATTCCGACAACGTGCTGCGCGGCGGACTCACACCCAAACACGTCGACGTGCCGGAATTGTTGCGGGTGCTCGACTTCGCGCCCGCGACCGATGATGTGATCCATCCCCGAATCACAAGGGACGGAACAGAACTCGTGTACAGCACACCGGCACCGGAGTTCGCGGTGTCGGTGTTGTGCGTTGACGGCGAACATCTGGGCCACGAGATCGACGCGCCGACGCACTACGACGGCCCGCAGATCCTGCTGTGTACCGAGGGTTCGACGGTGGTACACGCCAAATCCACTGCGGTGACGCTGGATCGGGGTGCGGCCGCGTGGGTGGCCGCTGACGACGGGCCGATCCGGCTGCTGGCGCAGACGCCGACGAAGTTGTTCCGCGCCACCGTAGGGATTTAACGGGATTGGTCGCGGCGGCCGAACGGCAGCACGTGCATGATCGCGACGACCACGGCCCCGACGACCAGGCCGATCACCGCCGACACCGCGGTGTTGAGCAGCCAGGCCAGTAAGCCGCCGACGCCCTGGACGGCGTGATGCACGAAGTCTTCAGCGTGGTGGACCAGGCCGTACGGCGCGTGCCAGCCGACGTCGTCAGTTCCGACGAGCAGAATGTGGCCGCCGACCCAGAGCATTGCGACGGTGCCGATGGCCGAAAGCGCCGACAGCAGTTTGGGCATCCCGGCGACCAGGCCTCGGCCGATCCGCTGCGCAAATCGTGAGCTGCGCTGCGTGAGGCTCAGCCCGATGTCGTCCATCTTCACGATGGCTCCGACCACGCCGTAGACCGCGACGGTGATGACCACGGCGACGATGGCCAGAATGATGAGTCGCGGCCAGAACGGCTGGTCGGCCACCTCGTTCAGCGCGATCACCATGATTTCGGCGGACAGGATGAAGTCGGTGCGGATCGCGCCCGCGGCCATCTGCTTCTCGGCGTCCTCACCGACCGTCGCGGTGGGCGCGGCATGCTCGTCGTGACCACGGATGCGGCCCCACACCTTCTCGGCGCCCTCGTAGCAGAGATATGTCGCGCCGACCATCAGGATCGGCGTCAGCAGCCACGGCACGAACTGGCTGAGCAGTAACGCGGCGGGCAGGATGAACAGCAGCTTGTTGCGCAGAGATCCAACGGCGATCCGCTTGATGATCGGCAGCTCGCGTTCGGCGGCGATGCCGTGCACATACTGCGGTGTCACTGCGGTGTCGTCGACGACGACCCCAGCCGCCTTGGCGGTCGCGCGTCCGGCCGCGGCACCGATGTCGTCGACCGATGCGGCCGCAAGCCGAGCCAGAGCGGCGACATCGTCGAGAAGCCCGAACAGGCCAGCGCTCATCGCGTCCCCGTCATGGCACCGAACCTACCGGCAACGGCGACCACGCACGAACCGGATCAGTACCTCCTCGGCGAGGCCGTATTGCATCGCATCCACCCACACGCGAGAGCAGACCGGACCTCGAGCTCTCGCCCTTCTCCCGCCAGGAATGGCGACGTAGCCACCGACATCGGCCCTCGCCAACAGGTCGAGAACCTCACTGGCGTCATCGGATTCGAGGTCGGCGATCGCCACCCAGATGTCGGCCCACACGCCGTTGTCTCTGCCTCCCGGCGGCAACCAGTACGCGATGTCGAACTGCGTCAGGTCCTCTAGCGGCCGGATCTGTGAACTCATGGTGGCCGCATTACGCTGCGCCGCGACTGGCGGCATCACGGATGACGCGGTGTACGTCGGGCTTCGCGGCGCCACCGTCCTGAGCGATCCACGGCCCCTCGATGGACGGGTCGAGGATCCCTGCCTCCAGCCACGTGTAGCGACCGTCGAGCACCTTGCGCGCCAGCTTCCGGTCGGAGTCGTCAGAGTTGCGCCACAGTCCCTCGAACAGTCTGTCGGCCCGGACCCGGGCCTGGCGGCAAAACGCGTCGGCGAGCCCGACCGCCGAATCATCCGCCCGTTCTCCCTGGGCCCTGACGCAGGCGGCGGTCATCGCGAACAGCTCCGCGCCGATGTCCACGATCCGGCCCAGGAACCGCTGCTTGTGTTCCAACTTGCCCTGCCATCGTGACATCGCGTAGAACGTGCAGCGCGCCAGTCGGCGGCTGGCCCGCTCGACGTAGCGCAGATGCGTGCCAAGCGGTCCAAACTCGCCGAATGACGTTGGCAATTGGCCCTTTCCGGTGAGCAAAGTCGGCAGCCAGCGGGCGTAGAACCGGCCGGCGTTCGCCGCCGCTCGCGCTTTGCGCCGCATATCCGCTTCCGAGTCGATGATGCCGCCGGCCACGCTCAGATGCACATCCACCGCCTCGCGCGCGATGAGCAGGTGCATGATCTCGGTTGAGCCTTCGAAGATCCGGTTGATGCGCATGTCGCGCAGCACCCGCTCGGCCGGCACCCCGCGCTCGCCGCGGGCGGCCAGCGACTCGGCCGTCTCGAAGCCTCGGCCGCCTCGAATCTGCACGAGCTCGTCGGCGATCAGCCAGGTCATCTCCGACCCGTAGAGCTTGGCCAGCGCCGCCTCGATCCGAATATCGGTGTGACCCGCGTCGGCGAGCTCGCTGGCCAGCTCGACCATCGCCTCCAGGCCGTAGGCGGTGGCCGCGATGAACGCCACCTTGCCGGCCACCGCGTCGTGCTCACCGACCGGTCGACCCCACTGCACGCGTTCCTTGGACCATTCCCGGGCAATCTTCAAACACCATTTCGCCGTCCCGCAGCACGTCGCCGGCAGCGACAGCCGCCCCACATTCAGCGTGGACAGTGCGATTCGCAGCCCGTCGCCTTCCTGGCCGATTCGGTTCGCGGCCGGTACCCGCACATTGGTAAATCGGGTGAGGCCGTTCTCGATGCCGCGCAACCCCATGAACGCGTTGCGGTTCTCGACCACGATGCCTGGGGTATCCGCTTCCACCACGAAAGCGGTGATCCCGCCTGGGTGGTCCTCGCTCTTCGGCACCTTGGCCATGACCACCATCAGGTCGGCGATCACGCCGTTAGTCGTCCACAGCTTCAGTCCGTCCAGCACGTAATCATCGCCGTCCGGTGTGGCGGTGGCGTGCAGCCGGGCCGGGTCACTGCCGACATCCGGTTCGGTGAGCAGGAACGCGCTGATCTCACGTGTACACCGGGGCAGCCACGTCTGCTTCTGCTGTTCGGTCCCGAACATCGAGATCGGCTGCGGTACCCCAATCGACTGGTGTGCGGAGAGCAATGCGCCCAGCGCGGTGTGCACCGAGCAGACCAGGGCGAGAGCCCTGTTGTAATACACCTGCGACAGGCCGAGCCCGCCGTACTCGGTGTCGATCTTCATGCCCAACGCGCCGAGATCCCTCAGCCCGAGGATCACGTTGTCCGGGATCTGCGCATCCCGCTCGATCACGGCGGCATCGATTTGCGACTCGCAAAACTCGCGCAATCTAGCCAGAAACGCCTCGCCACGCTCTGCGGCATCCGGCACGCCGCCCGGATGCGGATGGATCAGGTCCAACCGCAATCGGCCGAGGAACAACTCTTTGCCGAAACTGGGCTGGAGCCACTCCGCCTCGCGCGACTGTTCGGCGAGTTCCCTGGCCTGACTTTCGCTGATTTCTCCGGTAACGGTCATCGCAGACCTCCTAGCAACAGGGCCTACTCGACAGTAACTCCAATAGGCGGTACAGAGGTACTCGCTCGAGGAGATCAGCTAATCGTGCTGGCCGCGGCGGTCGACCGCCGAGCGGCCCGCTTCTCGGCGAGGAACAGCCGCATGTTGTGCCGGATGGTGCGGCCAACAAGGCGCGCCGACGGGACCATATAGAGGCTGTCCAACAGGCTGAACCGGCGCAAGAACCATTCGGCCAGTACGGGATCGGTCTCTGCGGCGCCGAGGAACTGATCGAACAGATTGCCTACCGGCGTGTACCACCACGGCATCGGGCCGGTGGCCCGGTGCAGCACCAGATCGCCGATCGCATTCATCGTCCAGACCGGGAAGGTTGTCTTGGCGGTCGCCCGGTTGAAGTCGCGGGCCAGGTCGGCGCCCGGTGTCTCCAGCACGCGACGCAGGTGACCGGTCTGCAGCGACGTCATCGTCATGCCCTGACCGAAGGTCGGGTTGAAGCTGACGACGGCGTCCCCGAACGGGATGATCCCGGCCGGGAAGCGGTCCAGCTTGTCGTAGCGGCGCCAGCGGCTGGTCGGGTACCTGTGGAACGCGACGTCGCCGATGGGCTCGCCTTGGCGTATCGCCGCGGCAACGTGTGCGGGCACGATCTCGTCGGCCAGCGCGCACATTCCTGCGAAGTCGTGCGGCGGCTCGACCTTGCCGACGCCGAAGGTCGTCATGCCCCAGGTGCCGTCTTCGTAATAGAGCATGCCCAGGCCCAGCGGCTGCTCACGGGAGGCGCCGGCGACGACGACCTTTTCCGCGATCAGCCCGTCGGGGATGCGCAGCTGATGGGTGGCGTAGCCGATGCCGACGTCGACGGTGTCCTCGCGGGGACGCTCAAATCCCCACTGCGCCAACCAGACCGGCAGCCGGGTGCCGCGGCCTGCGGCGTCGACGACGAGATCGGCGTCCACTGTGTCTCCGGAATCGAGCACCACGCCCGTCACCCGCTGCCGGGCCGCGTCGTATCGCGGCTCCGACGCCGCGGCGTGCACGATCTCGACGTTGTGGATCTCGGCGACCCGGCGCCGGATCTGCCATTCCAGATGCGGCCGGCTCGGGACGTACGCCGTGAACTCGTCCTTCAGTCGGTGGTGCGTGCCGAGCACATGGCCTGCGGCGCCGAAGTGGATGCAATCGGGCCGGTTCTCCAGAATCGGCACGCCGTCGGCGACCATGTCGTCGAGCAGGCCGGGGAAGTGGGCCTCGAATTCCTGGGCGCCGCGAGCCATCAGCAGGTGCACATGCCTGCCCTGGGGGACAGCGGACCGGTTCGCTGCGCCTTCGGGCAATTCGTCGCGCTCGTAGACGGTCACCCGGTCGTAGAAATCCGACAGCACCCGGGCCGCGCATAGGCCGCCGATGCTGGCCCCGATCACGATGGCGTGTTTCGGATACGCCCCCATTGGCAGGACGGTACCTGTTAGTACCCGGCCCGTGTCCGAACGGCGGCGTAGCAGCCGCCGTCGACGAGCAGGTCGATTCCGTTGACGAAGCCCGCCTTGTCCGACAGCGCGAAGGCGACCACGGCAGCCACGTCGTCGGCATGTCCCTTGCGTCGCAGTGGAGTCTGCTCTCCAGGCCGTCGATCCGTTTGGCCAGCCGCGCCAAGCCCTCCTCATCGGTGACGTCGAGCACGAACGGCTCAGCAGACAGCTCGGCTGCGGCGGCAGTGACGGCATCCGCATCGCGGTCGACCATCAGCAGCATCCCGTTCGTCACCATCATCCTGGCGTGGGGCACCAAGCTGTCGGCAGAGGTCAGCCTGGTCATCACGGTGATCAAGGTGTCGGTGGTGCTGTTGGTCGTCGTCGTCGGGGCGTTCTACATCAAGACCGCGAACTTCTCACCGTTCATCCCGCCCGCGGAGGCCGGCCACGGTGGCACCGGCGCGGAACAGTCGTTGTTCTCGCTGCTGACC
>JBKOYU010000885.1:0-16218 GCA_046725575.1 Actinomycetota bacterium
GGCTTGGCGGGCGCGGTGTGGTCGCCGGTGCCAGCTACGAGGCCCGCGTGTACGGCGCCCGGTCGGCGATGCCGATGCATCAGGCCCGCCGCCTTGTTGGCGCCCCCGCCGTGGTGCTGCCGCCGCGCGGCGTGGTCTACGGCGTGGCCAGCCGCCGCGTACTCGACACCGTCCGCAGCGTCGTGCCGGTCCTTGAACAGCTCTCGTTCGACGAAGCCTTCGGCGAACCTCCCGAGCTGGTCGGGGCGCCGGCAGAGCATGTCGAGGCGTTCTGCCAGGACCTACGGGCCAAAGTCCGCCACGAGACCGGGCTTGTCGCCTCCGTCGGCGCCGGATCGGGTAAGCAGATCGCCAAGATCGCCTCGGGTCTGGCCAAGCCCGACGGCATCCGCGTGGTGCGCCGCGACGAGGAAAGCGTTCTGCTGCAAGGCCTTTCGGTGCGGCGGCTGTGGGGTATCGGCCCGGTAGCCGAGGAGAAGCTGCACCGGCTCGGCATCGAAACCATCGGCGCCTTCGCCGCGCTGTCCGATGCCGAAGCCGCCAACATCCTCGGGCCCACCGTGGGCCCCGCGCTGCACCAACTCGCCCGCGGCATCGACAACCGGCCCGTCGCCGAGAACGCCCCGGCCAAGCAGATCAGCGCCGAATCCACCTTCCCCGAGGACCTGACCACCCTCGACCAACTGCGCGAAGCGGTGGGCCCCATCGGTGAGCATGCCCACGCCCGCCTCGAGAAAGACGGCCGCGGCGCCCGCACCGTCACCGTCAAGCTGAAGAAGTCCGACATGAGCATCCTGACGCGCTCGGCGACGCTGCCGTACGCCACGACCGATGCTTCGACCCTGACCGCGATGGCCTGGCGACTGTTGCTCGATCCCCTCGAGATCGGCCCGATTCGCCTTGTCGGCGTTGGCTTTTCGGGCCTATCCGATGTCCGGCAGGAGTCACTGTTTCCGGATCTCGAACTGGTGGCCGAGGACGTGTCGAACACCAGCCTGCCGCCGACCGTGACCGATCTGGCCGCGACCCCGCCCGCCTGGCGCGTGGGCGACGACGTCGTGCACACCGAATACGGCCACGGCTGGATCCAGGGCGCGGGCCACGGCGTGATGACGGTGCGGTTCGAGACCCGCAGCACCGGGCCGGGGCCGGTGCACACGTTTCCCGACGACACCCCGGGCATCGAGCGCGCGAACCCCGTCGACAGCCTGGACTGGCCGGACTACGTCAGCGAACTCGCCGCACGCTCAGCCCCAGCGGGCGACGGCATCCTCGACGGGTGAGCCCGCCGCCAAGGCGGCCATCACCAACACCCGGGCCTGCGCCGCGGGCAGCCGCGGCACCACCACCGCGCCCGCGTCCACCCACTCCCTGCCCGGCCCGTAGCCGGCGCTGACCTTCCCGCCGGGCACCCGCGTCGACAGCGCCACCGTCACGCCGTCGCGGCAGTGCCGCCGCACCCCGTCGATCACCGCCGCCCCGGCGTTGCCCGCACCGACGGCCTCCAGCACGATGCCGCGTGCGCCTGCCGCCACGCACGCGTCCATCGCGACCGCGTCAGCGCCCGGGTACACCGCCACGGTGTCGACGCGGGGCGCATCGGCGGCCGACAGCGCGCCGAGAAACGGCCGATCCTTCGATCGCTGCGCCGTGAAGCGCCCTTCGGCGACCGTGCCGACCACATCGCCGGTGAAGCCGCGCAGGTCGCCCGTCGCGGCCTTCTGCAGGCCCAACGGCTGCCACACCGTGCCCGCGAGGGTCACCAGCACGCCGAGCCCGCGGGCATCAGAGCTGCCCGCCAGCGTCAGCGCGTCGCGCAGATTCCCGGGGCCGTCGGCGTCCGGCGCATCCGCGCTGTGCAGCGCGCCGGTGATCACCACGGGTGTCTCCCCGCCGTAGGTCAGCTCGAGCCAGAGGGACGTCTCCTCCATGGTGTCGGTGCCATGGGTGATGACCACCCCATCGGCGCAGGCAGACGTCACCGCCGATGAGATCCGGTCCCAGTCGGCGGGTGTCAACTGCGAGCTGTCCATCGCCATCAGGTCGACGACGTCGACGTCGAGGCCAGCGGTCAGGTCCACGCCGCTGCGCGTGGGTCGCTTCACGCCGTCGTCGTCGCTGCTGGTGGCGATGGTGCCGCCGGTGGTGACGACGACGAGGCGACCCATGGGGAAATCATCCCAAAACCACTCTTTGGGATGATGGGGGAGTGACTGATGAATCCCCGGGATCGGCCGAGCCGATGATCGATGATGAGGCGCCGCAGCCTGCACCGAAGCGGGTGCGCCTGCTGCTCACCGTCGCGGCGGTAGTGCTGGTGCTCGACATCGTCACCAAAGTTCTCGCGGTGAGGCTGCTGACACCCGGCCAGCCGGTGTCCATCGTTGGCGACACCATCACCTGGACATTGGTGCGCAACTCCGGCGCCGCGTTCTCGATGGCCACCGGCTACACGTGGGTCCTCACGTTGATCGCCACCGGTGTGGTGATCGGCATCATCTGGATGGGCAGGCGGCTGGTCTCGCCGTGGTGGGCCATCGGCCTCGGCATGATCCTCGGCGGCGCCACGGGCAACCTGGTCGATCGGTTCTTCCGCTCGCCCGGGCCGCTGCGCGGGCATGTCGTCGACTTCCTGTCCATCGGCTGGTGGCCGGTGTTCAACGTCGCCGACCCGTCGGTGGTGGGCGGAGCGATCTTGCTTGTTGCCTTGTCGCTGTTCGGTTTTGACTTCGATACGGTCGGCCGCCGCAAGGCCGACCCGTCATAGTGTCGACCCGTTCGATGCCGGTCCCGGAGGGGCTGGCGGGAATGCGTGTCGACGCCGGGCTGGCGCGGCTGCTTGGCCTGTCGCGGACGGCCGCCGCAATGCTCGCCGAGGAAGGCGGCGTCGAGGTGGACGGCGCCCGGGCGGGCAAGTCCGACCGGTTGACGGCGGGCGCCTGGCTGGAGGTGCAGCTGCCGGAAGCGCCTGCGCCGGTGGAGAATACGCCCGTCGACATCGAGGGCATGGGCATCCTGTACTCCGACGACGACATCGTCGCGGTCGACAAGCCGCCAGGCGTGGCCGCGCACGCGACCGCCGGATGGCACGGGCCGACGGTACTCGGGGGCCTTGCGGCGGTGGGTTTCCGGATCAGCACCTCGGGCATCCACGAGCGGCAGGGCATCGTGCACCGCCTAGACGTCGGCACCTCTGGCGTCATGGTGGTGGCACTCTCCGAACGCGCCTACACCGTGCTCAAGCGGGCGTTCAAGCAGCGCACCGTCGAAAAGCGTTATCACGCACTGGTACAGGGCCATCCCGATCCGTCCAGCGGGACCATCGACGCGCCGATCGCCAGGCACCGCGGCCACGACTGGAAGTTCGCGGTGACCGAGCACGGTCGCCACAGCGTCACGCACTACGACACCCTGGAGGCACACCAGGCGGCGAGCCTGCTCGACATCGAACTGGAAACCGGTCGCACCCACCAGATCCGGGTTCACTTCGCCGCACTGCACCACCCATGCGCCGGTGACCTGACCTACGGCGCCGATCCCACCCTGGCGAAAAAGCTTGGGCTCCAGCGCCAATGGCTGCACGCGCGGTCGCTGGCGTTCGCGCATCCCGCCGACGGCCGGCGCGTCGAGATCACCAGCCCGTATCCGCCCGACCTGCAGCACGCCCTGGACGTGTTGCGCAGCCACGAACTGTGAGCGACTTCGGCGGGCAGGAGCGAAGCGACTCGGGAAAAGACCCGCGCAGATCCGGATTGCTGTTTGGCGTCAGCGCGTACGCGTCATGGGGCCTGTTCCCGGCGTTCTTTCCGCTGCTGAAGCCCGCGGGCGCATTCGAAGTGCTGGCTCATCGTATCGTGTGGTGCTTCGCGCTGATGGTCGTGGTGATCGCGGCGGTGCGCCGGCTCGGTGACATCCGGGCGATGACGGGCCGCACTTGGCTGTTGCTGACATTCGCGTCGGCGCTGATCTCGGTCAACTGGGTGATCTACATCTACGCGGTGAACAACGGCCACGTCATCGATGCCGCGCTGGGCTACTTCATCAATCCTCTGGTCACCGTTGCGCTGGGGCTGCTGATCTTCCGCGAGCGGCTCAACCGCGCGCAGTTCGCGGCGCTGGCCGTCGCGGTGGTGGCGGTGGTGGTGCTGACGGTGGAGGTCGGCGCGCCGCCGGTCATCGGGCTGGGGCTGGCGTTGTCGTTCGGTCTGTACGGCGCTGTGAAGAAGGTGGTGCCGGTCGATCCGCGGGTCAGCGTGGGCGTTGAAGCTGGGGTGGCGGCGCCCTTTGCCTTGGCCTACATTGTCGTCCTGCACGTCACGGCCCACGCCACGTTCGCCAGCCACGGCCCAGGCCACGTCACGCTGATGATTCTGTCCGGGGTGCTGACGGCATTGCCCTTGCTGTTCTTCGCCGCGGCCGCCCAGCGGTTGCCCATGGTGACGATGGGGCTGCTGTTCTACCTGACCCCGGCGATGCAGCTCACGTGGGGCGTCGTGGTCGGACACGAGCCGATGCCGCCGGCGCGCTGGCTGGGCTTCGCGTTGATCTGGCTGGCGCTGGCGGTATTCAGCGCCGACGCCTTTCGGCGGGCCCGTGTCGATCGACGCGCCCTCGAATCGTCATACCGGTGACACCATCGATTCGGAAAGGACTGAAGTCATGCGGTACTGCCTGTTGATGCACTACCAGGAGGGTTCCGAGGTCGGATTGACCGAGGAGGACATGGCGCCTGCCATGGCGGCCTTCCAGCAGTATGCCGACGACTTGTCGGCCGCCGGTGTGCTGATCGACACCGAGGTGCTCGAATCCGTCGTCACTACCACCACCGTCACCGCCCGCACCGGCACCCCCGAGATTCAGGACGGGCCTTTCGCCGACACCAAGGAGAAGCTGGGCGGCATCTTTGTCATCGAGGTCGAGAACCTCGACGAGGCGCTGAAGTGGGCGCAACGCAACCCCGCCAACAGCTGGGGTTCGATCGAGATCCGCCCGGTGGCGCGGACATACGCCGCCGACCGCGGGTGGTACAACCCGTAAAATGCGGTGCGGTCGCGGATGAGCCGCTTGCGCGAAGACCCAAAAGCACTGCTGGCCCAGGTCGCCCGGGACTCGTACGGCCGGCTGCTCGCACTCCTCGCGGCGCCGACACGCGATATCGCGGCCGCCGAGGACGCGCTGGCCGACGCACTCGAGCGCGCGCTGGCGCACTGGTCCGACGACGGCATACCGGCCAATCCCGAAGGCTGGCTGCTCACCGTGGCGCGCAACCGATTACGTGATGTGTGGAAGTCATCCGGCTACCGGATGACTGAGCCGCTTGACGGAAGTGACTACGCTTCAACACCTTTGGAAGACGACATGCCCGCCATTCCCGACCGGCGGCTCGAGCTGATGCTGGTCTGCGCTCATCCCGCGATCGCGCCGAACATTCGCACACCGCTGATGCTGCAGTCGGTACTTGGGGTCGAGGCCGCCGCGATCGCAACGGCTTTCGCGGTCGAACCCGCGACCATGGCGCAGCGGCTCGTGCGGGCCAAGAAACGCATCCGCGATGCGGGCATCCCGTTCGTGCTGCCGGAACGCGACGACCTCGCCGAGCGGCTACCCGCGGTGCTGGAGGCGGTGTACGGCGCGTATGCGATCGATTGGCAGCTCGCCCCGCAGGGCGCGCCGATCGAATCGCTGTCCGCCGAGGCGTTACACCTGGCGCTGGTGCTTGCCGAGCTGCTGCCCGACGAGCCGGAGGTGCTCGGCCTGGCCGCGCTCGTGTGCCTGTCGGAGGCGCGCAGGCCGGCCAGGCGCACCGCCGACGGCGCCTTCGTCCCGCTCGACGAGCAGGACACCAGGCTCTGGGACGAGGTGCTGATCGCGCGCGGCGAGGCGCTGCTGCGCCGCGCCCATGCCCATCGCAGGCCCGGCCGCTTCCAGTACGAGGCGGCGATCCAATCGGCCCATTGCACGAGGGCTGCGCGGGGCAAAGTGGACCTGAACGCGCTGAGAAAGCTGCATCGCGCCCTGCTGCGGGTGGCGCCGTCGCTCGGGGCCGCCGTGGCCTCTGCGGCCGTCGACGGGGAGATCGACGGGCCCGACGCGGGGCTTCGTGCGCTGGACGCGATCAGTGACCCCGCGGTCGAGCGATTTCAGCCGGCCTGGACGACGCGGGCGCATCTGCTGGCCGAGGCAGGGCGCTTTGCACAGGCCGCTGAGGCCTATCGCCGGGCCATCGAACTGACAGCTGATCCCGGGGTAGCCGACTATCTGTTGCGGCGTTTGCGATCACTGACCTGTTGACCTGCTAGCAATGCCATAGCGTTTGCCCGTGCAGAGCGACGCGGTGCCATTGCCTACCGGCCGTGGCCGGCGCCGTCCGGTAGGTGCCGACTCGGCTGAGACGCGGGCGCGCATCCTTCGCGCGGCGCGCGAAGTGATCACGAACGCGATTTCCTCCACACCTGGCCGGGAACGCCGGGGTGATCGCGTTCCTGCAGGCCAGCTGTTGGTAGGAACGGTCCTGATGTTGTTCGAGGGAAACACATCGTTTTAGAGGGAAACACCCGATTCCTCACGGGGCTGAGCAGTAATACCGTCCTCATCATGGTTGGCATCTGGTTCGCTGCCCTCGTCGCCGCATTCATCGGCGCCGGGGTCCTCGTCCAACTGGGCTGGCAGCTGGACCAGATGCCGGCGGTCAAACGAGTCTTTCGGCGCGACAAAGACACGCACCGCGACACGCCGAGAAGTGTCGGTGGCCAGCCCTAGACTGGGCGGCCTATGAACTCCAGTCCGTCTGCTCTTCGCGCGAGCGCTCATCGGTCCTTCGTGCACTTGCACAACCACACCGAATATTCGATGTTGGACGGCGCCGCGAAGGTCAAGCCGATGCTTGCCGAGGCGCAGCGGCTGCATATGCCGGCGATCGGGATGACCGATCACGGAAACATGTTCGGCGCCAGCGAGTTCTACAACAGCGCCACCGAAGCGGGCATCAAGCCGATCATCGGGATCGAGGCCTACATCGCGCCCGCTTCCCGCTTCGACACCCGGCGCATTCTGTGGGGGGATCCGAACCAGAAGGGCGACGACGTCTCCGGCAGCGGGTCCTACACCCACTTGACCATGGTCGCCGAGAATGCGACGGGGTTGCGCAACCTGTTCAAGCTGTCGTCGCTGGCCTCGTTCGAGGGGCAGCTCGGCAAGTGGTCGCGGATGGACGCCGAGCTGATCGCCGAACATGCCGCGGGCATCATCGCCACCACCGGCTGCCCGTCCGGCGAGGTGCAGACCCGGCTGCGCCTGGGCCATGACCGCGAGGCGCTGGAATCGGCGGCCAAGTGGCGCGAGATCTTCGGTGCCGACAACTACTTCCTCGAGCTGATGGACCACGGTCTCGACATCGAGCGGCGGGTTCGCGAGGGCCTTCTCGAGATCGGCCGCAAGCTCGACATCCCGCCGTTGGCCACCAACGACTGCCACTACGTCACCCGCGACGCCGCCCACAATCACGAGGCGCTGCTGTGTGTGCAGACCGGCAAGACGTTGTCGGACCCCAATCGCTTCAAGTTCGACGGCGACGGCTACTACCTCAAGTCCGCCGCGGAGATGCGCCAGATCTGGGATGACGAGCTGCCGGGGGCGTGTGACTCGACGCTGCTGATCGCCGAGCGGGTGCAGTCCTACGCCGACGTGTGGGAACCGCGCGACCGGATGCCGATCTTCCCGGTGCCCGAAGGCCACGATCAGGCGTCGTGGCTGCGGCACGAGGTCGACGCGGGGCTTGCGCGCCGCTTCCCGGGCGGGGTTCCGCAGGAGTATGTCGGCCGCGCCGCCTACGAGATCGATGTCATCTGCGCGAAGGGATATCCGTCGTACTTCCTGATCGTGGCCGACCTGGTGGGCTACGCCCGGTCTGTCGACATCCGCGTCGGCCCCGGCCGCGGCTCGGCCGCGGGGTCACTGGTCGCCTATGCGCTACGCATCACCGACATCGACCCGATCGAGCACGGGCTGCTGTTCGAGCGCTTCCTGAATCCGGAGCGCGCGTCGATGCCCGATATCGACATCGACTTCGACGACCGCCGTCGCGGCGAGATGGTGCGCTACGCCGCCGACAAGTGGGGCAGCGACCGGGTCGCTCAGGTCATCACTTTCGGCACCATCAAAACCAAAGCGGCGCTGAAGGATTCGGCCCGCATCCACTACGGCCAGCCGGGCTTTGCGATCGCCGACCGGATCACCAAGGCGCTGCCGCCGCCGATCATGGCCAAGGACATTCCGCTGTCGGGGATCACCAACCCGGAGCACGAGCGGTACAAAGAGGCCGCCGAGGTTCGCGGCCTGATCGACACCGACCCCGACGTCCGCACCATCTATGAGACCGCGCGCGGGCTGGAGGGCCTGATTCGCAACGCGGGCGTGCACGCCTGTGCGGTGATTATGAGCAGCGAGCCGCTGACCGAGGCCATCCCGCTGTGGAAGCGGCCGCAGGACGGCGCGATCATCACCGGCTGGGACTATCCGTCGTGTGAGGCCATCGGCCTGTTGAAGATGGACTTCCTCGGGCTGCGGAACCTGACGATCATCGGTGACGCACTCGAGAACATCAAGGCCAACAGGGGAATTGACCTCGATCTGGAGTCGGTTCCGCTCGACGATCCCGCGACCTACGAGCTGCTGGGCCGTGGTGAGACGTTGGGTGTGTTCCAGCTCGATGGCGGGCCGATGCGCGACCTGCTGCGCCGCATGCAGCCCACCGGATTCGAGGACGTCGTCGCCGTCATCGCGCTGTACCGGCCGGGGCCGATGGGCATGAACGCCCACAATGACTACGCCGACCGCAAGAACGGCCGGCAGGCGATCAAGCCGATCCACCCCGAACTGGAAGAGCCGCTCCGCGAGATCCTCGCCGAGACCTACGGCCTGATCGTCTACCAAGAGCAGATCATGCGCATCGCGCAGAAGGTGGCCAGCTACTCGCTCGCCCGAGCAGACATTCTGCGAAAAGCCATGGGCAAGAAGAAGCGTGAGGTGCTCGAGAAGGAGTTCGAGGGCTTCTCGGAAGGCATGAAGGCCAACGGGTTTTCGGCCGGTGCGATCAAGGCGTTGTGGGATACGGTGCTGCCGTTCGCCGACTACGCGTTCAACAAGTCGCACGCCGCGGGCTATGGGCTGGTGTCGTACTGGACGGCGTACCTGAAGGCCAACTACCCTGCGGAGTACATGGCCGGGCTGCTCACGTCGGTGGGCGACGACAAGGACAAGGCCGCGGTATACCTCGCCGATTGCCGCAAGTTGGGCATCACCGTGCTGCCGCCGGACGTCAACGAGTCGGGCCTGAACTTCGCCTCGGTGGGCGAGGACATCCGGTACGGCCTGGGCGCGGTGCGCAACGTCGGAGCGAATGTCGTTGCATCGCTGATCGGTACGCGCACCGATAAGGGCAAGTTCATCGACTTCTCCGACTATCTCAACAAGATCGACATCGGCGCCTGCAACAAGAAGGTCACCGAGTCGTTGATCAAGGCCGGCGCGTTCGACTCATTGGACCATCCGCGCAAGGGTCTGTTCCTCGTGCACACCGACGCCGTCGACTCGGTGCTCGGCACCAAAAAGGCCGAGGCGATGGGCCAGTTCGACCTCTTCGGCGGCGCCGACACGGCGACCGACGCGGTGTTCACGATCAAGGTGCCCGACGAGGAGTGGGAGGACAAGCACAAGCTGGCGCTCGAGCGCGAGATGCTTGGCCTGTACGTGTCGGGACATCCGCTCAACGGCATCGCGCATCTGCTGACGGCGCAAGTGGATACGCAGATCCCGGCGATCCTTGATGGAGACATTCCGAACGACACGCAGGTGCGCGTCGGCGGCATTCTGGCTTCGGTGAACCGGCGGGTGAACAAGAACGGGTTGCCTTGGGCGTCAGCGCAATTGGAGGACCTCACCGGCGGCATCGAGGTGCTGTTCTTCCCACAGACCTATTCGACGTTCGGCGCGGAGATCGCCGATGACGCCGTGGTGCTGGTCGGAGCCAAGGTGGCGATCCGCGATGACCGGATCTCGCTGATCGCCAACGAGCTTGTGGTACCCGACTTTTCGCATGCCCAGCTGAACCGCCCGCTGGCGGTGAGCCTTCCGACGCGGCAGTGCACCGTCGACAAGGTCACCGCGCTCAAGCAAGTGCTGGCACGGCATCCCGGCACGTCGCAGGTTCATCTGCGGCTGATCAGCGGTGAGCGGATCACGACGCTGGAGTTGGACGCCTCGCTGCGGGTGACGCCGTCGTCGGCGTTGATGGGCGACCTCAAGGCGCTGCTCGGCCCGGGATGCCTGGGCGGCTAAAGGGGCTTTCGGCTCGCCGAGAGTACGGCTTCTGATGAAATTCGGGCCGAATCTGTCATAAGCCGCACTCCCGGTGCGCCGCCTTTAGAACCTGTAGCGCAGGATCCGCGCCTTGCGTGCGCCTGCCTTGCTCTTGCCTGACAGCTTCGTCGCCACCCGGATCCAGCCAGGGAACAGGTCCACCTCCGGCTGGTGCGCGAGGCTGGCCTCCTCGACGAGTGTCATCCGCGGATTCCACGTCTCGGGATGATGCGCATCCTTGAAACCCGCGTAGCCCCACTGGCTTCCGACATCCTTGAACATCTTCTGCGGATACAACTTGATTGCAAGCCGGCTGACCCAGCCAATGCGGCCGTAGTCGTTGAACGCCAGTTCGCCCGTGCGGAAGTGCTCGGTGATCCGCCGGAAGGTGCCGACGATTACTGGCTCGGACAGGAAGGCGAACAACCCGTCGGCGATGAGCATCGCGGGACGGTCGCCCGGAATCGTGTCCGGCCAATGCTTCTCGGCCAGCGACACCGGCACCGAATGCGAGTGCGGGTTGGCCGGCAACGCGTCATCGCGAAGCGCCATGATTCCCGGCAGATCCACGCTGTACCAGTCCACCGAGGGCGGCCGGTCGACCCGGTAGAACGAACTGTCCAACCCGGCCCCGAGGTCGACTACGACGGCATCCGCGTGCTTCTGGATGAAGGAACGTACCCGGTCGTCGAGCATCTTCGCCCGCAACGCTGTCTGGCACACGACGCTGGGCTGCACACCCAGACCAGCGAAGTCGTAGTCGATCTTGCGGACCACCTCGTCGGCCAGCTTGTCGCCGAGAATCGGGCCCGGCCAACGGCTGTCCAGCGCCCTGGCGTACTCGGTGAGAAATGCGGTCAGCTCGACGGGTGTCAGTGCGGTGGTTGCAATCCCCATGACCGCGAATGTACTCCTCTTTTCGGGCTAAACGGTTAGCCCAAAACGTTCACCGCCCTTGCGATTACGAGTCCGGCGGTGGACAGCGCCACCATCGCCTGCACGGCCATCATCATCTTCGCCCACCGCGCCAACGGCATGGTGTCGGTCGGTGAGAACGCCATCACATTGGTGAGGCTGACGTAGAGGTAGTCGACGAACGTCGGTCGCCAATCCGGTTTGGCCACTTTGGGATTGTCCATCTGGGGGAACATGAAATCTGGGTACGGCTTGTGCCCGGCGCGACGCGCAAACGGACCACCACGGTCAAGCTCCCAGTACCAGATGCCGAACACGATGATGTTGGTGATGAATATCGCCGCGCCGCTGCCGAGCAGCAGCGCCGCATCGTTGCTGACCTCCCCCGAGATGATGCGGGCATCCAACACGATCGCCGAGAGGGTGTTGTCGACGGTGATCGCGCCCAGTAGCACCCAGGTCGCGTGCTTGCCGAGAAGCGTCGAGCGGGTCAGCCGAATCGGGTTGAGCACCACCAGCACCGCCAGCAGGAGCACCTCGGCGGCGATGAGCGGCCAGCGCGGAACCAACGTATAGCTCTTGGAGATCAGCAGCTGCAACGTGATGGCCGCGATCAGCGCGGCCAGGACTGGCAGCCGGCTCTCCGGATCGCCGGGCCGCAGCCAAGACGGCACGTGCCGTTCGGCGCCGGAGGTGAGGCGCTCGGCGCGTTTGACGAACTCATCCACCGCCGACGAGGGTTCGGGTGTGCTGTCCATCAGGACAGTGTGTGCGCCACGATGGACGGATGGAGTCGCGACACGTAAGCGTCTGGATAGAAGCCGACCCCGAAGCGGTCTACGAATTCGCCGCTGACCCGCAGACCTGGCCGCAATGGGCCGCGGGCCTGGCCGAGGGCGGGCTGCGGCAGACCGCCGACGGCTGGGTGGCCGATTCGCCGATGGGCCAGGTGACGGTCGAGTTCGCGCCGCCGAACGAGTTCGGCGTGCTCGATCACGTAGTCCGGCTGCCGTCGGCCGAAGCGGTCTACAACCCGCTGCGGGTGATCCCTGGCGGCGTGGCGCAGGACCGCTGCGAAGTGGTGTTCACGGTGCGACGACGGTCAGGCATGACGGACGCGGAGTTCGACGCCGATGCCGCGGCGGTGGCCGCCGATCTCGATGCGCTGCGGCGGCTGCTGGAGGACTAGCGGTCAGACGAGTGGAACGGGCTCAGGGCCAGCCACACCACGGTGCCTGCGGCCGCGGCGGCCAGCACAGATGGCGCTGCGCTGCTGGTCGCAACGGCGACGATCACCAGGACCAAGAAACCGATTGCGAGCGCGAGCAGCTTGTATACCGGCCAGGCAACGCCGGCAATGCTGACTTCGTCGCGCACGGTCATAGGTTGACGATAGCTCGCAAGTGAGTTTTCGGGCAACCGAAACACCAGATCAGGGTGATCACTTTCCTAGCGGGCCTAAGCTGGTGACATGCCACTTTCCGGAGACTACGAACCAAGCACGTCCGACTGGGCCCGCGAGAACGCGGAGAAGTACATGGAGTCTGGCGGCACCGAAGGCACCGAACTGCAGGGCAAGCCCGTGATCCTGCTGACCACCATCGGCGCCAAGACCGGCAAGATCCGCAAGACCCCGCTGATGCGGGTCGAGCACGACGGCGAGTACGCGATCGTGGCGTCGCTGGGCGGGGCACCGAAGCACCCGGTCTGGTACCACAACATCAAGGCGCACCCGCGCGTCGAGCTGCAGGATGGCCCGGTCACCAAGGACTACGAGGCCCGCGAGGTCTTCGGCGACGAGAAGTACGTCTGGTGGGAACGTGCAGTCGAGGCATGGCCCGACTACGCCAACTACCAGAAGAAGACGGACCGGCAGATTCCGGTGGTCGTCCTGACCCCGGTTTCCTGAAAACCGCTGGTTGGTGGCACCATTGACCGGTGTCCGCTGAACTGAGCCAGAGCCCCCGCACGTCGCCGCTCTCCGCGGCCGACATTGACGAGGCCGCTCAGCGAATTTCCGGCGTGGTTCTGCGCAGCCCGCTGCAGTTCAATGAGCGGCTGTCCGAGGCCACCGGGGCGACCGTCTACCTCAAGCGCGAGGACCTGCAGTCGGTGCGGTCCTACAAGCTGCGCGGCGCGCACAACCTGCTGATGCAGCTGTCCGAGGACGAGATCGCCGCGGGTGTCGTGTGCTCGTCGGCCGGTAACCACGCCCAAGGATTCGCGATGGCGTGCCGGTCGATGGGGATCCGTGGGCGGGTGTACGTCCCCGGTAAGACGCCGAAGCAGAAGCGCGACCGCATCCGCTACCACGGCCGCGAGTTCATCGAGCTGATCGTTGTCGGCAAGACCTACGACGAGGCCGCGGCCGCCGCACTCGACGACGTCGCGCGGACCGGTGCCACGCTGGTGCCGCCATACGACGACCCACGCACGATGGCCGGCCAGGGCACCATCGCGGCCGAGATTCTCGATCAGCTCGACAACGAGCCAGACCTGGTGATCGTCCCGGTCGGTGGCGGCGGCTGCATCGCAGGCATCACGACGTACCTGGCCGAGCGGACGACGAACACGTCCGTGCTCGGTGTCGAGCCGGCCGGGGCCGCCGCGATGATCGCCGCGTTGGCCGCGGGTGAGCCCGTCACGCTGGATCACGTCGACCAGTTCGTCGACGGCGCCGCCGTGAACCGGGCGGGCACCTTGACGTATGCGGCGCTGGCCGTGGCGGGGGACATGGTGTCGATCACCACGGTCGACGAGGGCGCAGTGTGCACGGCAATGATCGACCTGTATCAGAACGAGGGCATCATCGCCGAACCCGCAGGGGCGCTGTCGGTGGCCGCGCTGATGGAGGCTGACATCGAGCCGGGATCCACTGTGGTGTGCGTCATTTCGGGTGGCAACAACGACGTATCCCGCTACAACGAGGTGCTCGAGCGCTCCTTGGTGCATCTGGGCCTCAAGCATTACTTCCTCGTCGACTTTCCGCAGGAGCCGGGCGCGCTGCGGCGGTTCCTGGACACGGTGCTCGGGCCGAACGACGACATCACGCTGTTCGAATATGTCAAGCGCAACAACCGAGAAACCGGCGAGGCATTGGTGGGCATCGAGCTGGGTTCGGCCGCCGATCTCGAAGGTCTGCTTGAGCGGATGAAGGCGTCCGACATCCACGTCGAGCCGCTGGAGCCGGGTTCGCCGGCGTATCGCTACCTGCTCTAAGCGTTTGCCGAATCTGAGGTTGTGCACGAAGTTTCGACGACGAGTTGAGCTAGCCCGCAGCCTTTAGCTCGGGCTCTACCAGCACCAGCGACTCGTCGTTGGCGCGAAAGATGGGCTCGATTGGTACCGCGAACTCCGCGGCAATCTCGGTGAGCATCGCTGACCACTGTCGGTCCATGTTCGAGATGGGACCTGGCCCCGGGCGGGTCAGGAGCAGCGCAACGGTAGTGCCTTCCCTGAAATCCGCGAGGACGTCGCGTACGCCCGACATGACCGACTCGACGAGCGGGCGCTTTGGTCCAGATCCGAGCGGCACTTGGCTCAATGCCTTCACCATGCACCGGTCAGGTCCGACGAATCCGATCCACAACAGTCTTTCACCAAAGCCCAACGGGCCCATCAGAGCCCGCCAGCGTTGACCCATGTCGGCGGCCGAGTGAATCGGATCGGTGGCGGTCTCGATCGGCGGTGGCAAGTAGGGGTAAGCCATACCGTGAGCATCACCCGCGAAAGCTGTTTGGCGGTAATCAGTTATCCACAGGGGGCGCGCCTGTGGATGGCGACTTGACAATCCGCAGAATCCCGAAAGAATGTCCCGCCAGCCGAGTGGCTTTCGCCTCAACCGTCGGCTTGCCCCAGGCCAACACCACCTCGCCGGTGACCGGAACGTCGACGGCTTCGGTGCCGAGATTGCACGCGATCGCCAACGACCCGCGGTGCATGACGATCCACCGCTCATCCTCGTCGAAGTCGATCCGCAGGTGGTCGAGCCATGGGTCCGCCAGATCAGGTTCGTTGTGCCGCAACGCGATCAGCTGCCGGTAGATCTGCCTTAGCCGGCCGTGCTCGCCGTCGTCGATTTCGTCCCAGTTGAGCTTGGACCGTTCGAACGTCGCTGGGTCTTGCGGATCGGGAATCTCGTCGGCGTCCCAACCATGTTCGGCGAACTCACGCTTACGCCCCTCCGCGGTCGCCCTTGCCAACTCCGGTTCCGGATGAGAGCTGAAGAACTGGAACGGCGACGACGACCCCCATTCCTCGCCCATGAAAAGCATTCCCGTATAGGGCGATCCGAGCGCCAGCGCCGCCTTCACCGCTAGCTGGCCGAACGTCAGGTTCTGCGACGGCCGGTCGCCGACCGCGCGATTGCCGACCTGATCGTGCGTCAGCGTGTATGCCAGCAGTCGCGTCGCTGGGATGCTCGCCGTGTCCAGCGGACGGCCGTGGCGACGATGCCGGAACGACGAGTACGTGCCGGCGTGAAAGTACCCGTGCTTCAGCGTCTGGGCCAGTGAGTCCAGCGACCCGAAATCGGCGTAGTAGCCCTGCCGTTCACCCGAGACCGCGGAGTGGATTGCGTGATGGATGTCGTCGTCCCACTGCGCGGTCATGCCGTAGCCTCCGCGGTCGCGGGGCGTGATCAGGCGCGGGTCGTTCTTGTCGCTTTCGGCGATCAGCGATAGTGGCCGGCCCAACTCTGTTGCCAGCGCATCGGTCTCGGCGGCGAGTTCCTCCAGGATGTGGATGGCGGTGGTGTCCACCAGTGCGTGCACGGCGTCGAGCCGCAGGCCGTCGGCGTGGAAGTCGCGCATCCACCGCAGCGCGAAGTCGAGAATGTAGCGGCGCACCTCGTCGGCGTCCGCGTCGGAGATGTTGATCGATTCGCCCCACGGATTGCTGCCCGACGACAGATACGGCCCGAACCGCGGCAGGTAATTGCCAGACGGG
>JBKOYU010000285.1:0-6219 GCA_046725575.1 Actinomycetota bacterium
GCTGATCTTCTGGCTGTCCTACACCGGGCGGCCGCGCGTCAACTTCCTCGAGGGCGCGATCGTGCTACTGCTCTCCGGCCTGCTGGCCTGGCTGACCCTCAGGTACGTCGAGAACCCGTTGCGGTACCGCGCGTCGACGAAGGCGCCGAAATCCACCCCCGCCGTCCCGCTGCGGGCGCGACTGCGTCGCCCGACGATCGTGCTGGGCTCGATAGTCGGTCTGCTGGGTGTGACGTTGACGGCTACCTCGTTCACCTGGCGCGAGCACGTCACCGTGCAGCGCGCGAACGGCAAAGAGCTGACGACCCTTTCGGCACGGGACTACCCCGGCGCCAGGGCACTGCTCAATCATGCGAAGGTGCCGAAATTGCCGATGCGGCCCACGGTGTTGGAGGCCAAGGACGATCTGCCGGAGACCACCACCGACGGCTGCATCAGCGACTTCGATAACAGCGACGTCATCAACTGCACCTTCGGCGACAAGTCGGCGACGCGGACCATCGCGCTGGCCGGCGGATCTCATGCCGAGCACTGGATCACCGCGCTCGATCTGTTGGGCCAGCTGCACCACTTCAAGGTGGTGACCTACATGAAGATGGGCTGCCCGCTGACGACAGAGCAAGTGCCACTGGTGATGGGCGACAACCGTCCGTACCCCGGATGCCACGAGTGGAACGAACGGGTGATGCCCAAGCTCATCGCCGATCATCCGGACTTCGTGTTCACCACCTCCACTCGGCCGTGGAACGTCAAGCCAGGCGATGTGATGCCTGCGACCTACATCGGCATCTGGCAGACGTTGTCGGACACCAACATTCCGATCCTTGCCATGCGCGATACCCCGTGGATGGTGCGCAACGGCCAGCCCTACTTCCCTGCCGACTGCCTGGCCAGCGGCGGCGACGCGAGCTCCTGCGGGATCAAGCGATCCGACGTACTGTCGGAGCACAACCAGACATTGGATTTCGTCGCGCAGTTTCCGCTGCTGAAGCCGCTCGACATGAGTGATGCGGTCTGCCGCAAGGATATTTGCCGCGCTGTGGAGGGAAATGTGTTGCTATATCGCGACGCCCACCACATTTCGACGACGTACATGCGCACCATGACAGTAGAACTCGGACGCCAGATCGGCGCCGCCACCGGCTGGTGGGTTGGCTGATGGCCTCCGCCGAGCCCGCCTCCGTACCCACGGTCTGGCCGGGCGAAAGCTATCCCCTTGGCGCCACCTACGACGGTGCGGGCACGAACTTCTCGCTGTTCTCCGAGGTGGCCGAGCGGGTCGAGTTATGCCTGATCGCCAAGGACGGCAGCGAGGAGCGGATCAACCTCGACGAGGTCGACGGCTACGTATGGCACTGCTACTTGCCCACCGTCACCCCCGGTCAACGCTATGGGTTCCGGGTGCACGGGCCATGGGATCCCGCGGCGGGCCATCGCTGCGATCCGAGCAAGCTGCTGCTGGACCCGTACGGCAAGTCGTTCCACGGTGAGTTCGACTTCAGCCAGGCGCTGTTCTCCTATGACCTGGACGCAGACGACCTCGCCTCCGGCGGTACCCCACCGATGGTCGACTCGCTGGGCCACACCATGACCAGCGTGGTGATCAACCCGTTCTTCGGCTGGGCGTCCGACCGCGCGCCGAAAACGCCCTATCACGAGACGGTCATCTACGAGGCCCACGTCAAGGGCATGACGCAGACACACCCCGGAATCCCGGCGGAACTCCGCGGCACCTACGCCGGGCTAGGGCATCCGGTGATCATCGATCACCTCAAGTCTCTCAACGTCACTGCGATAGAGCTGATGCCGGTCCACCAGTTCCTGCACGACCACCGGCTGCTCGACTTGGGCCTGCGAAACTACTGGGGCTACAACACGTTCGGCTTCTTCGCGCCGCACTACCAATACGCCGCCAATCGGCATGCGGGCGGCGCGGTGGCCGAATTCAAGACCATGGTGCGCTCGTTTCACGAGGCTGGCATCGAAGTCATCCTCGACGTGGTCTACAACCACACGGCCGAGGGCAACCACCTCGGGCCGACGATCAATTTCCGCGGCATCGACAACGCCGCGTACTACCGGCTGCTCGACGGCGACCTGCGGCTCTACAAGGATTTCACCGGCACCGGCAACAGCCTCAACGCGCGCATGCCGCACACTTTGCAGCTGATCATGGATTCCCTGCGGTACTGGGTGCTGGAGATGCACGTCGACGGGTTCCGCTTCGACCTGGCGGCCGCGCTGGCACGCGAGTTCTACGACGTCGACCGATTGAGCGCGTTCTTCGACCTGGTGCAGCAGGACCCTGTGGTCAGCCAGGTGAAGCTGATCGCCGAGCCGTGGGACGTCGGTGAGGGCGGATACCAGGTCGGCAACTTCCCAGGTTTGTGGACCGAATGGAACGGGAAGTATCGCGACACTGTGCGCGATTACTGGCGGGGCGAGCCCGCGACGCTAGGCGAGTTTGCCTCGCGTCTGACCGGCTCGTCGGACCTGTACGAGGCCACCGGGCGGCGCCCCGGCGCCAGCATCAACTTCGTCACGTGCCACGACGGCTTCCCGCTGGCCGACCTGGTGTCCTACAACGAGAAGCACAACGAGGCCAACGGCGAGGACAACCGCGACGGCGAAAGCCACAACCGGTCGTGGAACTGCGGTGTGGAGGGCCCGACCGACGATCGGGAGATCCTGGCGCTGCGCGGCAAGCAGATGCGCAACATTCTGGGCACGTTGATGGTGTCGCAGGGCACCCCGATGATCTCGCACGGCGACGAGATCGGCCGCACTCAGCATGGCAACAACAACGTCTACTGCCAGGACTCCGAGATCTCCTGGATGGACTGGTCGCTGTGCGAGAAGAATGCCGACCTGCTCGAGTTCACGCGCAAGGTCACCAAGCTGCGCCGGGACCATCCGGTGTTCCGACGGCGACGGTTTTTCGAGGGCAAGCCGATCCGCACCGGTGGCCAGGTACGCGACATCGCGTGGCTGACCCCGGCGGGCAAGGAGATGACGTCGGAGGACTGGGGCGCCGGCCTCGGTAAGTGCGTGGCGGTGTTCCTCAACGGCGAGGCGATCCCGACCCCGAATGCACGGGGCGAGCGGGTCGTCGACGATTCATTCCTGTTGTGCTTCAACGCCCATGACCATCCTCAGGAGTTCGTGACGCCCAAGGGCGGTTACGGCAAGGACTGGACCGCGGCGCTGGATACCGCAGACCCCACCGGGTCGACGGACTTGGTAGTCACCGCCGGCAAGAGGATCACGCTGCAGGCGCGATCGCTGCTGGTGCTTCGTAAGACCGCCTGACACATGGCTTTTCCGGTGCTATCGACGTATCGGCTGCAGATGCGCGGCGACTGCTTCACCTTCGCCGACGCCGTGGACGTGCTGGATTACCTTGACGAGCTCGGCGTCTCGCATGTGTACCTGTCGCCGATCCTGACCGCGGTCGAGGGTTCCACCCACGGCTACGACGTCACCGATCCCACTACTGTGTCGGAGGCGCTGGGCGGCCCGGAGGGGCTGGAGGGGCTGTCCGCTGCGGCGCGGGCCCGCGGCATGGGTCTGATCGTCGACATCGTGCCCAATCACGTCGGCGTCGAGTATCCCGAGCAGAACCGGTGGTGGCGCGATGTGCTCGAGCATGGCCGCTCGTCACCGTACGCGACCTACTTCGACATCGACTGGTCGCTGGACCCCGAGGGCCGAATTGTGTTGCCGGTGCTGGGTTCCGACGGCGACAGCGCACCGCAGGGTTATCCGGCCGATCAATCGCACTTCCGGCCGATCGGATGGCGCAACGGCATCTGCGGCTACCGGCGGTTTTTCTCCATCACATCGCTGGCCGGGTTGCGGCAAGAGGACCGCGCGGTGTTCGACGCCACCCATGTGGAGGTCAAACGCTGGTTCACCGAAGGTCTGGTCGACGGACTACGCATCGACCACCCGGACGGATTGTCCAATCCCGCAGGCTATCTGGAGTGGCTGCGCGAGCTCGTCGGCCCCGAGGCGTGGATCGTGATCGAGAAGATCCTGGCGGTCGACGAGCCGCTGGAACCCACGCTGCCTGTCGCCGGCACCACGGGCTACGACGCGCTGCGCGAAATCGGCGGGCTGTTCATCGATCCCGCAGGCGAGCTGCCGCTGACCACGCTGGTCGAGTCGCCCGCATTCTGCTACGCCGAAATGCCGGAACTTGCCCGTGAGCTCAAGGCCGAGGCGGTCGCGGGCATCCTCGGCAGCGAGTTGGCACGGCTGTGCCGCACGATCGTGGCGGTGACTCTTGCCGACGACGCCGAACTGGCCACCGCGGTGGCCGAGTTGATCAGCCGGATACCCGTCTACCGCTCCGATTACGAGTCGCTGTCGGTGGTGCTGTCGGCCGCTCTCGCCGAAACTGCGTCCCAGATGCCGGAACTGGTCAGACCGCTCGCGATCATCGCAGCGGCGCAGGCCCACGGCGGTGAACCCGCCGTGCGGCTGCAACAGCTGTGCGGCGCCGCCACGGCCAAGTCGATGGAGGACTGCCTGTTCTACCGCGACGCCCGCCTGGTGTCGCTGAACGAGGTGGGCGGTGAGCCCGACCGGTTCGGGGTGAGCGTCGCAGAGTTCCACCAGCGCGCCGCGACCCGGTCCCGGCTGTGGCCGCACGCAATGGTGGCCCTGTCCACGCATGACACCAAACGCGGTGAGGACGTGCGCGCCCGCATCGGCGTGCTGTCGCAGGTGCCGTCGCTGTGGGCGGAACTCGTCGGCAAGTGGGCGCTGGACGCTCCGCCGCCGGATCCCGCGACCGGACTCTTCTTGCTGCAGAACATCTTCGGCGTGTGGCCCGTCGACGGTGTGGTGACCGACGAACTGCGCGGGCGGCTGCACGCGTACGCCGAGAAGGCCATTCGGGAGGCCGCGGCCCATACGTCGTGGAACGATCCGAACCCCGCGTTCGAAACGGCGGTCCACGCATGGCTGGACGCCGTCATGGATGAACCTGTCGCAACCGAACTCACTTCCCTCGTCACGCGCCTCGATGAGCACGCGCGGAACGACGGCCTCGGACAAAAGCTGGTGGCGATGACCGTGCCCGGCGTGCCCGACATTTATCAGGGCACCGAGCTCTGGGAGGACAGCCTGGTCGACCCGGACAACCGGCGACCGGTGGACTACCGGGCGCTGCGGCAGGCGCTAACGGACATGAGCCACCCGAAGATTCGGGTGGTCACCGCGGCACTGCGGCTGCGGCGTGAGCGCCCGGCGAGCTTCACCGACGGGGGTTACACACCGGTGCTGGCCGACGGCACCGCGGCCGAGCATCTGGTCGCATTCCTCCGTGGGAACAACGTGCTGACCGCTGTCACCCGGCACAGTGTTCGGCTCGCCGAAACCGGTTGGGGTAAAACATCTTTGATTCTCACCCGCGGTGTCTGGGTAGACCGGATCGGCGGGCGCCGCTTTACCGGGAGGGTCTTGGCCAGCGATCTGTTCGCAGGCCTGCCCGTCGCGCTCCTGGAGCGCGTCGATGAGTGAGTTCGCGGTATGGGCGCCGCGGCCGGAGCGAGTTCGTCTCGACGTGGACGGCACGCTGTATCCGATGGACCGGTCCGACGACGGCTGGTGGCGGACCGACGTCAAGGCCCGACCCGACGCGCGTTACGGCTACGTCCTCGATGACGACCCGAAAGTGCTGCCGGACCCCCGCTCTCCCCGCCAGCCCGACGGTGTGCACGAGCGCTCGCAACTCTGGCAGCCCGCTCCGGACGCCTGGGCCGACGATGGCTGGCAAGGAAGATCGATCGAGGGCCGGGTCATCTACGAGTTGCACGTCGGCACGTTCACGCCGGGCAGCACGTTCGACTCGACGATCGAGAAGCTGGATTATCTGGTCGATTTGGGTGTCGACTTCGTCGAGCTGATGCCGGTCAACGCGTTCGGCGGGACGCATGGCTGGGGTTACGACGGGGTGCTCTGGTATGCGGTGCACGAGCCGTATGGCGGGCCCGACGGACTCGTCCGGCTGATCAACGCCTGCCATCAACGTGGCCTCGGCGTGCTGATCGATGCGGTGTTCAATCACCTTGGCCCGTCTGGCAATTACCTGCCGCGGTTCGGGCCGTATCTGTCGTCGGGCAGCAATCCGTGGGGCGAATCGATCAACATCTCCGACGCGGACGCCGACGAGGTGCGCCGCTACATTCTCGACTTCGCGCTGCGGTGGATGCG
>JBKOYU010000485.1:0-4020 GCA_046725575.1 Actinomycetota bacterium
GTGATGGACGAGCTGATCGACTGGGAGAAGGCACCCGACGACCCGATCTACCGACTGACCTTCCCACACCGCGACATGCTCGAGACCGAGCACTTCGAATTGGTCGAGCAGGCCGTGCTCGACGGCGATCGGGAGAGTATCCGGCAAGCCGTCGCCAAGGTGCAATACGCGCTTAACCCCCACCCCAGCAACCAGCTGAGCCTGAACGTTCCACAGAACGGCGAGCTCGATGCCTGGGGCCTGCAGCACAAGTATCCGGAGACGCTTCTCGTGTTCCCGCGTCAGGGACAGACCTGCCACAGCTACTGCGGCTACTGCTTCCGCTGGGCGCAATTCGTCGACAAGCCGGAGCTGAAGCAGTCGGTGCCCGGGCCGGAGACGATGGTCAGCTACCTCAACAAGCACCCAGAGGTCACCGACGTGCTCCTGACAGGGGGAGATCCCATGGTCATGCGCACTGATCTGCTGGCAAGTTATGTCGAGCCACTGCTCGAGCCGGGCCGGGAGCACGTCGAGACCATCCGGATCGGTACGAAGGCCCTGTCGTTCTGGCCGTACCGATTCCTAGCCGGCCAGGAGGCCGACGAACTGCTTCGCTTGCTTGAGCGGCTGACCGCGGCCGGCAAGCACGTCGCACTGATGCTGCACCTGTCGCACGCAGCGGAGTTGAAGACCGACGCGGCGCAGGCAGCGCTGTCCCGGCTGTCGTCGACCGGTGCGGTGTTGCGGGCCCAGGCTCCGGTGGTGCGGCATGTGAATGACGATTCCCGCGTGTGGGCGGAGCTGTGGCAGACCGAAGTCCGCAATGGCGTCGTGCCCTACTACATGTTCGTCGAACGGGACACCGGTGCACGGCGGTATTACGGCTTGCCACTCGCCGCGGCGGTGGAGATCTATCGCGGTGCGCTGCAACGTGTTTCGGGTCTCGGGCGGACGGCCAGGGGTCCGGTGATGTCCGCAACGCCCGGCAAGGTTGCCATCGACGGTGTGGTCGATCTGGATGGTGGACCCGCGTTCGCGCTGCGCATGCTGCAGGCGCGCCGACCAGAGCTGGTGGGCAGGCCGTTCTTCGCCGCCTATGACCCGCACGCACAATGGTGGGACGAGCTTCGTCCCTACGGCCCGCGTGACCGCGAGTTCTTCGGGGCGGACGCCCAGTGAAGGTCACCGCACACGAGATCAGCCTGACGCAACGTCACCTCTGGCGCTCGGCCCGCGAGGCCATCCCCGTTCAACACGCGGTGATCGTCGAGGTGGAACAGGACGGCGTGACCGGGTTCGGAGAGGCGTCCGCGTTCATGACGGACCACTACAACTCCGGCTTGGAACAGCTGCACGGCGACCTTCGCCGGATAGCCCCAGTGCTGGCGGAATTGCGCCCGCACAACCCGTTTCCCGTGTGGGAAGTGCTCGCCGCCGAACTGCCCGGCTCACCCTTCGCGCTCGCCGCCATCGACGCGGCCGTGCACGATCTGCGAGCCCGGCTGCTCGGCGTGCCGCTGTGGCAGGCCCTCGGTCTCGACCGGCCGCACGGCCTCCGATCGAGCTTCAGCATCGGCCTCGACGAGCCTGCGATCATGGTCCGCAAGCTGCGTGAGCGACTGGGGTGGTCGGCGTACAAGGTCAAGCTGGCCGACCCCGGCAACTTGACTGTGCTGAGGCAACTCCGCCGTCACACCGACGCGCCGTTCTACGTTGACGGCAACTGCGGCTGGGAACTATCCCAAGTGCTTCCCGCGCTGTCCGAGATGCAGGCGCTCGGAGTTTCGTTGATAGAACAGCCCTTTCCGCGACCTTCCTGGGAGCATGCCCGAATCCTGAAGGGGCTCAGCCCGATTCCGGTGATCGCCGACGAGAGCATCACCTCGCTGACCGACTTGGACGCCTGCACTGAAGCGTTCCACGGCATCAACGTCAAACCCATGAAGGCGGGCGGAATCACGCCGTCCCTTGCGCTGCTGCGCGCGGCTCGTGAGCGCGGCCTGATCACCATGCTCGGCTGCATGCCCGAGTCCGCGGCGGGTGTCTCCGCAACCGCTCACCTCGGCGCGCTGGTCGACCACCTGGATGTCGACGTCGTCGACCTGCTGGCGGTGGACACAGGAGACGGGCTGACGCTCGACAGCCAGGGTGGGGTCAGCGTGCCCGACCGGCCGGGTTCCGGTTACCTCCCCGACCCTGCGGCGCTCGGCTGGCGGGTGAGACCAGTGCCCGCCGACGACGTGTGGCCGATCCGCCACAAGGTGCTGCGCCCTGGACAGCCCGCAACGTCGTGCTCCTATCCCGAGGACGATCGGCCCGGCACCAGACACTTTGCCGCACTGCACAAGGGCAGTCGGGTCGGCGCGGCCTCGGTGTATCACGAGGATCCGCCTGCCGAATTCGCTGTGCCAGGCCTGAATCCGGGCCGAGGCTGGCGGCTCCGCGGCATGGCCACCGTGGACGAAATTCGCGGCACGGGTGCGGGCAGCGCCCTGCTGCGGACCGCGCTCACTCACGCCGCACTCGCCGGCGCCGAGGCGGTGTGGTGCAACGCCCGCACCTCCGTCGCGGGCTTCTACCGCAAGCACGGGTTCCACACCCTGGGTGAGGAATTCGAGATGCCGGGCATCGGACCGCATCAGTTCATGTACTGGATGTCACGGTGATCCACCAAGGTGCGGCTGCGGCGTTGGCTTACCAAACGGATAGGAAACCCTTCCCTTTCGCGAGTGGAATCTGGCTTCCCGACGCTTACAAATTCTCTGCTTGATGGAGAGTATTTCCTTCATGACTACGAACGTGGAAGAGCGCCAACCGATCTCACGGGCACAGAAGCGTTTCTCGGCGTTGCCGCCGCAGCCGGTGATCGACGAACACGAGGCTCGGTCGCTCACCCGGATCGCGCTCATGGACGCCGGAGTGTCGGCCGAGCATGCCCGTCAGGTGGCCGACGCGCTGGTGGACACCTCCCTGCGCGGTATCGACACCCACGGCTTGCGGTTGCTACCCCAGTATCTGGACGAGCTCGCGACGGGAGTGGCCAATGCGGACCCCGATATCCATGTGGTCAAGGACCGCGGTGCGGGACTGCTGATAGACGCCGACGGTGCGCTCGGCGTACTTGCCGGGCTGGCTGCCGCGCGTTGCGCTGAACAGCGTGCCAGGGGGTTCGGGGTCGGAGCCGTCGGTGTCCGCAATTCCAACCATTTCGGTGCGGCCTCCGTCTACACCCGGCGGCTCGCCCGTCATGGTCTGGTCGGCATCGCGGTCACTTCGGCGGCATCCCGCGTCGCCCCCCACGGCGGTGTCGAGCCACTTTTCGGCACCAACCCGATCAGCGTGGCCGCCGGCGGCCAAGACTATGGGGCCGACGAGTTCGCCCTCGACATGGCCACCAGCCAGGTCTGCTTCGGTGAGGTCAAACATCGCCGGGCCCAGCGGCGACCGCTCGAGAGCGGCTGGGTGACCGATGCCAGCGGGCGGCCGACCACGGAACCTGACGAGGCGTATGCGCTGTCACCGCTAGGTGGATACAAGGGACAGGGCCTGGCCATGACGGTCACCCTGCTCGGCAGTGTGCTGACCGGGGCGCCGTTGGACTGGCAGCTTTCCCAGGTTGGCGAGGGCGCACCCGGGCAGGGACGCGGGGTCGGCCATTTTCTACTCGCTCTGGATCCGGGCGCCTTCACCGGGCAGGCGGAATTCAGCTCCGGCCTGGCGGATTTGTTGGGCACCGTGCGCGCAGCTACGCCCGCACATCGCGGTCAACCGGTCCTGGCTCCGGGCGACCCGCAACGGACCCACGAGCGCGAGCGATCTGTGCGCGGTATCCCGCTAGATGCGCGGACGGCCGATGTCCTCTCCACACTCGCCAGAAGTCACGGCCTCTCTGGTCCCAGGGCCGCAGTCGTCACGGATGAGGCGGCCGCGTCGTGATTCTCGTGCTGATCAGTCCCCGCAACGCCGGTTTGCCCTTCGCTCAATGGCTTTCGGAGGAGAGCGGTCGACTGGTGGCGGTCACTGCGGCTGGTGTCGAGG
>JBKOYU010000149.1:0-5523 GCA_046725575.1 Actinomycetota bacterium
CAACCCGCTGGCAATGCGGCCCAAAAACCGGAGTGTCTAACGGAATTGGTATCGCCCGACGGCTATCGTGTGGTCCGTTATGAGCGACCCGTTGGGGTTGTCGATCGGGACGACCAACCTGGTCGCGGCACGTGTCGGCAGTCAACCAGTGATACGGCGTTCGGTGTTGACCCTGTTCGGACATGCCGCGCCGGAAGTCGGCGTGCCTTCAGCGCACACCGACGGCGTCGTGCTGAGCGGCTTCGTGGAGCGGGTCGGCGACCCGGTTCCGCTGGTGGCCGCCGACGGGTCGACGCATCAGGCCGAGCAGCTCCTGGTCGACGCACTGCAGGCGATGATCTACGCCACCGGCAGCCAACCGTCGCCGCAGACCGTGATCGCCGTTCCGGCGCACTGGGGAACGTCGACACTGTGGGCACTACGCAATGCGATGCGGGCCAACCCCAGCCTGGCGCCCAACGGCATGCCAGTCCGGCTGGTCTCCGATGCCGTCGCGTCGCTGACCGCACTCAACGCCAATCCCGGGCTGAGCCCGCACGGTGTGGTCGCGCTTCTGGATTTCGGCGGCGGCGGCACCAGCATCACGTTGGCGGATGCCGCATCGGCGTTCGAGCCGATCGAGGACACCACCCGCTTCACCGAGTTTTCCGGTGACCTCATCGACCAGGCGCTGCTGAGCCACGTCCTGGACGGCATCGCCAACGCCGGCGGGGTCGACCCGGCCGGCACCGCGGCAGTCGGTTCGCTCGCCCGGCTGCGTGAGGAGGGCCGCAACGCCAAGGAGCGGCTGTCGGCGGAGACGGTCACCGAACTGATCGCCGAACTGCCCGGTTACCGCTCGGGGATCCGGGTGACCCGCTCCGAGTTGGAAAGCCTGATCGCGCAGCCGCTGGACGGTGTGCTTGCCGCACTGGAAAATGCGTTGGAGCGCAACAGGATTAGCTGGTCCAACGTCGCGGCGGTGGTCACCATCGGTGGCGGTGCCAGCATTCCGTTGATCACTCAGCGACTTTCCGAGCATTCGCAGGCGCCGGTGGTGACGACGCCTCAACCGGCGCTGGACGCCGCCGTCGGGGCCGCGTTGTTCGCCGCCTACGGTTCGGAGGCCGACGCGAAAACCGGGGTAGCGCCGGTGCTGCCGGTGGATGTCCCCGATCCGGTCGACGCGCCGCGGTCGGCGACGTTTCGCGCGCTCGCCTGGTCGCAGGACGACGACACCGCCGACGACGTCGTGCCGTACGCCGGCGATCCGTACGACACGAGTTTGACGGACGCGCGTCCGCAGGTGCAGTACGTGCCGGCGACCGGGCCGATCGAAGAGCCGCGCACAACGTGGCATCGGCTGCCGCAGTTGGTGTTCCGGCTGGCCGCCATCGTCGCGGTGGTGGCCATCGGCGGGGTCGCGGTCGCCCTGACGAGTGCAAGCGACGACAGCACCAAAGCCACGGAGCCACCGAAAACCGCCACGTCGGCTCCCGCACCGACCAGCGCGGCACCGCCGCCGTCGACTCCGCCACCCGTCGAGACCGTCACGGTCACCAGCGAGCCGCCACCGCCTCCGCCTATCTCCACTACCACCGTCGAACCGGTGACGACAACCCACGTCACCACGACGACGCCGCCCACGACCACCACCACCACGACAACCACGACGACAACAACCACGACGACCACGACAACGACGACAACCACCACAACGACGCCGACGACAACCACCACCACAACGACGACAACGACGACGCCACCGATGACGACCACCTACATCAACGTGCCGTTCGTGCCGGTGCCCATTCCGATTCAGGTGCCGCAGACCCAGGCTCCGCACTACCCGTACCCGTATCAGGCTCCGCCCGTCCCGTAAAACTCAGATTTCGGACGGCGGCCAGAGGCCGATGATAAGGGCCATCGCGGTGATAATGATGAACTCGTTGAGCGCGGACAGCGCGGTGATCTTCAGCGATCGGGTGTCGAACAAGTCGTGAACGAGCATCCGCGCGGCGGTGAAGGCCAGCCACAGAATCCAGCCCGTCACCAACGCCGAGACCAGAAAGCTACCTTGATAGAACTCGTAGGCGAGGAAGGTGGCGCCCGCCAGCGCCCATGCGGTGAGAAAGCTGGCGACGATCACCACGGGATAGACCAGCGGCGACCCGCCCTTGACCGATTCTTCGGAATTCCCAACCAGTTTCATCCACGTACGGCCCAGGACGGCCGGATGGTAGTAGACGAACCCGACAATCATGCTCGCGACGACTGCGGCCAGGACGGCCGGGTAATTGATTGCGGGGACCATACTGGACCTCTCTGCTGGGTTGGCAGGGCGCGCGAATCGATTACAGCAATTCGATGGCGGAGTCGTGGCGAACTTCGCCGAGAGTGCTAAGCAACAACCGCGGCCCACATCGGGCGATTCACCCATTTGCGCGATGCTCGGATGGTTAAACCAGCCGGTGTTCGAACGCGAACGCGGCTGCGGAGGTCCGGGAATTGACGTCGAGCTTGGCGAAGATGTTGGACAGATGCCGGGCGACTGTCTTCTCGCTGAGGAACAGGGCGGCGGCGATCTCTGGGTTGGTCTTTCCTGCGGCCACTAGTCGCAGAACCTCGATCTCCCGCGTGCTCAGTCCGCCCGCGGCGATAGAGATCCTGTTGGCCGCCGGCCAAACCGACCTGGCGGCCGACACGAGTGCGGAGCTGTCCGAGATCGCCGCCGGTTTCGGCTGCGTCGCATTGCGTGCCATGGCGGGCCGGCTACGCCGTCGCGGCCTGGATAGCTCCACCGATCGTTAACCGGGAACGCCGTACCCGGCAACCCGTCGTAGCGTGCCGGCGAGTAGGGGCGCAGCGAGTCGGAATGTTGGCGCCAGTTGTCGCCGATTCGGTCGTTAGCGTCGACGATCAGGGCCGGCCGATTCATACGCTGCAGGTGGTATCCGGTGGACAGACCGGCCTGCCCAGCACCGATGATCAGCGTCTCGATGTGCTGTGTAGGCATGTCGCAAAGCTACGAAGCTCAGGTCCTCAGCCGCGTCGGGCGAATGACCCATTTTCACCCGCGCGAGATGGGTGGTTTGACGGAGCTTTCACGCCAAAGGCGCCAACGACGCCTCTTCGTCGACATTTCTGGGATGGTGACAGGCGGCCACGTGTCCCGAATCGTGTTCGAGCAGCGCCGGCTCGTCGATCGTGCAGATCTCGGTGGCAAACGGGCACCGCGTGTGGAAGCTGCATCCTGGCGGCGGGTCGATGGGGCTTGGCACGTCGCCCGCCAGCACCAGCCGTTCGCGCGCGGCGTTGCGTTTCGGATCGGGGATCGGCACCGCCGACAGCAGCGCATTCGTATACGGGTGGATCGGCTTGCGGTACAGCTGCTCGGTGGGGGAATTCTCGACGATCTTGCCCAAGTACATGACCGCAACGCGGTCGGAGACGTGCCGGACCACGCCGAGGTCGTGGGCCACGAACAGATACGACAGGCCGAACTCGTCCTGAAGTTCCTTGAGCAGGTTGATGATCTGCGCCTGCACCGACACGTCGAGCGCCGATACCGGCTCGTCGGCGACTATCAGTTTCGGCTGCAGGGCGAGCGCCCTTGCGATGCCGATGCGTTGGCGCTGCCCGCCGGAGAACTCGTGGGGATAGCGGTTGTAGTGCTCGGGGTTGAGGCCCACCCGGTCGAGTAACTCCTGAACCTGCCGCTTCAGCTCGGCGCCGCTGGCCAGCCCGTGCAGTTCCAGCGGATCGCCGACGATCTGGCCCACGCGTTTACGCGGGTTCAGCGACGCGAACGGGTCCTGGAAAATCATCTGCATCTGGCGGCGCAGCGGGCGCAGCTCGCGGCGCGATCGGCCCACCAGTTCCTCGCCGAGGAACCGTACCGATCCCGACGTCGGCTGTGTCAGCTGCAGGATGGCCCGGCACAGAGTCGATTTGCCGCAGCCGGATTCGCCGACGAGACCGAGTGTTTCGCCCTCGCGCAGGGTCAGGCTGACCCCGTCGACCGCCCGCACCCGCGCAACTTCGCGGTCGATCACCACCCCGGACTTGATCGGGAAGTGCTTGACGAGGTCGGTGACCTCGAGCAGCGGATCGCCCTTGCTCACGGAATCACCTGTGCCCGACGGGATTTCTTGTCTTCTGGGTCGAGCCAGCAGCGGTCGAGGTGGTTGCCGCCCACACGGGCTTCCAGTGGAGGCAGCTCGTGGCACTTGTCGAATGCGTGCGGACAGCGGGGAGCGAACCGACAGCCCGATGGCGGCGCCAGCAGCGACGGGGGCTGTCCAGGGATCTGCGCCAGGCGCGCCGTGCGCGATTGATCGAGCCGCATGAGCGAACCGAGCAGCCCCCAGGTGTAGGGGTGCTGTGGGTCGTAAAAGATCTCGTCGAGCGTCGCATCCTCGACGATCTGGCCCGCGTACATGACCAAGACCCGGTCGGCTACCTCGGCGACCACCCCGAGATCGTGGGTGATCAGAATGACGGCCAGGTCGCGGTCGCGATTGAGTTGGTCGATGAGGCGCAGGATCTGGGCCTGCACCGTGACGTCGAGCGCAGTAGTCGGCTCGTCGGCGATCAGCACCTCCGGCTCGAGGGCGAGCGCCATCGCGATCATCACGCGCTGGCGCATTCCGCCCGAGAACTCGTGCGGATAGTGGCGCACCCGGCGCTCCGGATTCGGGATGCCGACCGAGCGCAGCAGCTCGACCGCGCGGTCCTGCGCCTCACGTTTTGAAACGTCGCGATGCGCGCGGATCATCTCGGCGATCTGGTCGCCGACGCGATAGACCGGGTTCAGCGAGGACATCGGATCCTGGAACACCATCGCGATCTGCTCGCCGCGCACGTCGCGCAGCTGGCTGTCGCCGAGGCCGTTGAGCTCGCGGTCGTGGTAGGTCACCGCCCCGGTGATCCTGGCGTTGGGGGCGCGGGTAAGTCCGGTGATCGTTTGCGCCATAACGCTTTTGCCCGAGCCGGACTCGCCGACGATGGCCAGCACCTCGCCCGCCTGCAGCTCGAACGACACCCCACCGACCGCCTGCACGACGCCGTCTTCTGTGGCGAAGCTGACCCTGAGATCGTCGACCTTCAGGATGGTGCTCATGCAGGTGCCGCCTCTCCGAGCCGGATGCGCGGATCCAGCGCGGCATACGCGATGTCGACGATCGTGTTGAACAGCACGATGAAGAACGCCCCGAACAGCACCACGCCAATCAGCGGCGGCAGGTCCAGGCTGCGGATGGCCTCCCCCGCGTAGAGCCCAACTCCGTTGAGGTTGTACACCGTTTCGGTGAGGATCGCGCCGCCGCCGACCACCTGTCCGAAGTCGAGGCCGAACAGCGTGATGACCGGAATCATCGAGTTGCGAAGCACATGACGGATCCGCACCTGACGTTCGGAGAGCCCCTTGGCCCGCGCGGTGCGGACGTAGTCCTCGTTCATCGCGTCGAGCATGTTGGAGCGCAGCATTCGGCTGTAGAACCCGATGAAGAGCACCGCCAGCGTGAACCACGGCAAGATCAGGTG
>JBKOYU010000647.1:0-2160 GCA_046725575.1 Actinomycetota bacterium
GTTGACCTCGTCATCGGGCACGTTGTTTTCGGTCAGCACCTCGTGCAGCTGTTCTGGAGCACCGGGCCACATCGAATCGCTGTGCGGGTAGTCGGCTTCCCAGCAGATGTTGTCGATCCCGATGTCATTGCGCAGCTTGACCCCGACCGGGTCCGAGATGAAGCAGGTCAGGAAGTGCTCCCGGAATACGTCGGACGGCTGCTTCCCCTTAAAGTCCTGACCGGTCCAGGTCGAATGCATCTCATAGGTGCGATCCGCACGCTCCAGGAAGTAGGGAATCCAGCCGGTGCCGCCCTCGGACAGCGCGATCTTGAGGTTGGGATACTTCTTGATCGGCTTGGACCACAGCAGATCCGCCGCCGCCTGCACGATGTTCATCGGCTGCAGCGTGATCATCACGTCCATCGGGGCATCCGGGGCGGTGATCGCCAACCGGCCGGACGAGCCGATGTGCACGTTCATCACCGTGCCGGTGTCCACCAACGCTTCCCACAACGGCGTCCAGTAATCGTCATGGAAGCTGGGGTAGCCCATGGCGGCCGGGTTTTCGGTGAAGGTCAGCGCGTGCACGCCACGTTCGGCGTTGCGGCGCACCTCTTTCGCGCAGGCTTCGGCGTCCCAGATCACCGGCAGACACATCGGGATGAACCGCGCCGGATACTGCCCGCACCATTCCTCGACATGCCAATCGTTGTAGGCCTGAAGGAGTGCGAGCGAAAACTCCGGATCCTCCGTGGCGAACAGCCGGCCGGCGAAGCCGGGGAATGACGGGAAGCAGATCGAGCCCAGGATGCCGCCGGCGTTCATGTCCTTGACCCGTTCGTCGACCTTCCAGCACCCGGGGCGGATCTCGTCCAGACCCTGCGGCTCGAGGCCGTACTCCTCTTTCGGTCTGCCAGCGACCGCGTTGAGCGCCACGTTGGGGATCACCACGTCGCGGAACTGCCAGGTGTCGCTGCCGTCCGGGTTGTGCACCAACCGGGGTGCTTCATCCAGATACTTCTTGGCCAGATGGTTCTTGAACATGTCCGGCGGCTCGACAACGTGGTCGTCGACGCTGATCAGGATCATGTCGTCCTTGTTCATGCCCATAACCTCTCAAACGCCTTACCGTATGGCCAACAGTTTAGCGTCTGGTACGCCGTGGGCTAGCTGGCATGACCCGACCGTATGCCGGTTTTTGCGCCATGGTCGTTGATCCGGCCGAATCGCAGCCCTGGTGTAGAACTCGCTGCGATCGCAGCGGGGCGCGTCAGCAGCACCGAGGGTTGGGATTCGACTCGATGGCGTCGTAACGCGTTTGCCAGTACTCGCGCTCGGACATGACCGGCTCGTCCGGGTGCGTGCGCCTGCGATGCTCCACGTAGCGCCGGTAGTGGTTATCGCCCATCAATGTGCCCCAGTACCAACCGATCTGGCGGGCGATTGCGGTTGCGCGTCCCATTGCTTTTGCACCTCCCGTTCCGTCTTGGTGGGAATGAGGCCCGATGGCGCGAAGAGTGTCGAAGCGACGGGCTCGTCCTCTGTCAACGGGGTGCCGCCGCCCCGCAGCACCCTCATCAGCATGATCAGTCCGGCGCCGAACACGATGATCACCATCAACGCGAACACGATCGACAGCGTGCCCTGGATGAACGTGTTGCGGATGACGGCTTCCATTTGGTCGACGTTTTTCGCCTGACCGAACGTCGTCTTACCGGCATCCAATGCATTGCGGTACTGGAAGTGCTGCGTCCAAAAGCCGACCCTCGGGTCGCCGGAAAAGATCTTCTGCCACGACGCCGTCAGCGTGACCGTCAGATCCCACAACAATGGAATGCCCGGTATCCACAACCATTTCAGGTAGCCCTTCTTCACGACGACAACCGACACGACGGTCAGCGCGATCGCGGCGAGCAGCTGGTTGGCGATGCCGAACAACGGGAACAGGGAGTTGATCCCGCCGAGCGGATCGGTGATGCCCATCAACAGGATGCTGCCCCACAGCGCGACGACGGCCAGGCTGCACGCCCACGCGCCCACCCGCCAGCTCGGATCCTTGAGGTTGCGCAGCGGCCCGCCGAGATTGGACAGCCCGTCGGACAGCATGAACCGGGCCACCCGGGTGCCAGCGTCGACCGTCGTGAGGATGAACAACGCCTCGAACATGATCGCGAAGTG